>JAKSTU010000059.1 GCA_024402435.1 Treponemataceae bacterium | reverse complement strand
TTTTTTCCGTTGTACTAATCTGAAATTGGGATTTATAATCAATTATTCTGTTTATCAGAAAAATTCGATTGATCAAAGGAAGAGAAGATGGAAATCAAATCAGTGTTCAGCGATGATTTCGTAAAATATGGAAAAGTTTTGGAAGGTTATGACGTTAAGGAACTTCTGGCAAAACTTGATGCAACAACTGACAAACCGGCTGATGCCGTAATTTATGAACCCGGGGATGCAGGACTTGAAAGTCTCCCCGTAGCAAAAGAAATTTCAGACAACGCATACGGCGGAATGCCCATTCAGATCGGTTACTGCAACGGTAACAATACAAAACTCAACTGTCTTGAATATCACAGAGGCAGTGAACTGAACATTCCCTCAGGAGACATTGTTCTTCTGCTGGCTGCTCTTCAGGATGTAAAAGACGGAAAACTGGATACAAGCAAAGTAGAAGCTTTCTCTGTTCCTGCCGGCACTGTAGTTCAGGTTTATGAAACAACTCTCCACTTTGCACCCTGTAACGGTGTTTCAAAAGACGGAGTTTCCAAAGATGGTTTCAGAGTAATCATTGTTCTTCCCAAAGACACAAACACAGAAAAACCTGCAATTACTCCCAAAAATATTGAAGACAAACTGCTTTGGGCAAAAAACAAATGGCTTATTGCTCACGCTGATGCTGCAGAAGCAAAAATGGGTGCTTTTGTAGGACTTATGGGCGAAAATATCGATATCAGCAAATAAACTGCTGAATTTTGACCGAATGCTGTAAAGCCGTGCTTTCAGAAGAGAGTGCGGCTTTTTTTTAGGGACATGAAAAAGGAAAAACGAATGATTTATTATGTTGATGCAAATGCTTCTGCCGGAGGAAACGGAACAAAGGACAAACCTTTTGCAAAAATCCAGCAGGCTGCAGATATTGCCGTTGCCGGCGATGAAGTTGTTGTGGCTCCCGGTGTATACAGAGAGTACGTAAATCCGAAAAATCCGGGAACAGAGAAAAATCCTGTTGTTTACCGTTCTGAAAAACCTCTTGCGGCTCATATTACCGGTGCAGAAGAAGTAAAAAACTGGAAGCCTCTTGAAGGCGGAATCTACACCGCCAGAGTGAAGAACAGCATTTTTACGGACAGAAATCCCTATACGACGCTGGTCAGCGGAGACTGGTTCATTGCCACTTTTATCGCTCATACAGGTGATGTTTTTCTCAACGGAAAATCCATGTATGAAGTTCAGAGTCTTGAATCCGTAAAAAATCCTGAAATCTACAAACCATCCTGGGACAGGGATTTTACAAAATATGTATGGTACAGCGAACAGGATTCTTCTTCTGACGAAACGGTTTTCTATGCCAATTTCCAGGGAAAAGATCCCAATACCGAAAATGTAGAAATTACTGCAAGAAAGCACTGTTTCTATCCCGAACAGGAAGGTGTCGGATACATCACTCTTTCAGGGTTTACTGTTTCAAAAGCGGCAACTCAGTGGGCTCCTCCCACCGCATATCAGGAAGGAATGATCGGACCCCACTGGTCCAAAGGCTGGATTATTGAAGACTGTGAAATTTATGAGTCAAAGTGTTCCGGCATTTCTTTGGGAAAATATCTCCAGCCGGAAAATGACAACAAATGGCTCAAATGGAAGTACAAGGACGGAACCCAGACGGAAAGAGACTGTATCTGCCAGGCTCAGAGAGAAGGCTGGACAAAGGAAAACATCGGTTCCCACATTGTAAGACGCTGTCATATTCATCATTGCGGACAGACCGGTATTGTGGGACACTTGGGCGGAGTTTTCTCAGTCATCGAAGACAACCATATTCACAACATCAATAACAAGCAGAATCTGGCCGGTGCTGAAATCGGCGGTATCAAGATGCATGCGGCTATAGACGTTGTTTACCGCCGAAACCACATCCATCACTGTACGAGAGGGCTCTGGCTTGACTGGCAGGCTCAGGGAACGCGTGTTACCGGCAATTATTTTCATGACAACTGTCTTCCTGAAGCCTACAACCGGAATAAGGAAAGTTCGGTGGGACTTGCAGAAGATCTGTTCATAGAAGTTTCTCATGGGCCGACTCTTGTTGACAACAATATTTTCCTTTCTCCTTTTGCGGTCAAACTTGCAACTCAGGGTGTGGCTTTTGTCCACAATCTTATCTGCGGAAGTTTTGTTTCCGTGGGCCGCGGTGTGAACAACGGTGCTGACAAACGGAATTCTGTCCGCTATACGCCTTATCATGTTCCGCACAGAACAGAAGTTGCCGGTTTCATGTCAATTCTTCACGGTGACTGCAAATTCTACAACAATGTATTCATTCAGCAGCCTGTGGATCCTTTCTTCAGGCAGGAAATGGAAAACAATGTTGACAATGAATGGGATGACAGAAATGTTGTAACAGGTTGTGCGCCTTATGAAAAATACAAGAGTTTTGAAGAATGGGACAAAATGTTCGAAGGCTATTGCGGAATGGGTTCTCCAGCTTCTGACCGGTATTATGACGAACTGCCTGTTTGGGCTTCGGGAAACGCTTATTTCAACGGTGCGGTTCCGATGAGCCGGGAAAAAGGTGATGCTTTTGTCAATACGGATGATTCTGTGACTGCAGAATATGTGGAAAAAGACGGCAAACCTTTCTTCAAGACAAACTATCTGGATTTTCTTAAGAAGGGATGCAGAATTGTCGGAACTGAAGATATTCCCATGGCTTTTGAGCCTGAGGAAAAGTACGAAAACCCTGACGGAAGCCCGATTGTTTTTGACAGGGACTACAATGGAAAGTGCAGGGAAGGGCTTGTGCTGCCGGGGCCTTTTGCGGAAAAAGCTTCTGCTGAGGAGCCGCTTTTCTGAGCGGACACAGTTTTTGCAAGTTTCTGCGGTATTAAAGTTTTTTGAATGAACTCCCAGAAAAAGCAGTCCGATTCGCCACGCTGAAGGATAAAGCTTAAAACCTTCAGAGCGGCTCGGTCGGCTCTGCTTTTCTGTCCGTTCATACAGCTGCAAAACCGCTGGATGACATCGCTATACGCGCAGGGTGTTTTGCTTTGATCGTTTAACAAAAGGGCGAAAAATCAGTATAGTTTGCTCATGCTGGAAACTTTTGAGCTTGTTTTTACCGATCCACACTTTTTGAGTGCTTTTCTGCAGACTGTAATCATCATCTTTTTGGGATTCATCTTCCGCAGAAAAAATCTTGTCGGTTCTGAAGGAAAACCTGTTCTTACCACTCTTGTGTGGAAACTGTCGGTTCCTTGTTTTGCTTTCAATGCTTTTATGCAGGATTTTGATCCGGTAAGTTTTTCTGCCAGCATAAAGCTTCTGTTCCTGGCCGTTTTCTTTTACATCTTTCTGATTTTTCTGGGTCGGTTTGTTTTTTCCCGTCTTGGTAAAGAAAGTGCCGTGATTGCAGGACTTTTTGTGGCCATCGGTCAGACAACTTTGTTTTCCATGCCCATACTGCAGTCAATTTATGAAGGAACAAATCCCGAAGTGCTCCTATACATCAGTACGGTTTCCATCGTATTCAGGATTTTTGTCTACATAATCAGTTTTTCCATCATTACCGGGGAAAAAATCGAACCAAGAAATTTCGGGGCTTCATTGAAAAAAATTTTTCTTACACCGATTATGATCGGAATGTTTTTGGGAATCGCAGTTTTTCTGCTGCAGAACAAAATGCCTTTTCTGCGGTTGGACAAATCTTTGCCCATCCCTTATATGACTGTAAAATCTTTGGCGCAGCTGCTTTCACCTTTGACCATGTTTCTTATCGGACTGACCATCGGAGAAGCCCGCTTTGAAGAAAGCCTCAAGGACAGGACAGCCTGGCTCATTGCATTGTGCAGGAATTTCCTTGCACCGGTTGTTCTTCTTTTCGTCTCTGCACTGCTTCACAGAACAGGACTGTTCAAATTTACGATTTTGTCACTGATTTCAATTATCATCGGGTTTTCTGCACCGATCAGCGTGACACTGAGCGTAATGTGTCTTCAGGCAAAAAAGGAAGAAGTGCTTTCCAGCCGCGCATGCCTTATTTCAACACTGCTTACGATCATCTCGCTGCCGCTGATGTTCGTGCTGTGTCATGGCTTCTGGAACTGGCTCTTCATTTAAGCACATTATAACCAATCGCCAAAAAGCAGTTCCTTTGCGGACTTGAGCATGATTTCGCGGGCTTCCGTATCAAGCTTTGTAAGTTTGTGTCCGATTGCAATCAGTTTTGAAAGCGAATTGTTGGTAATGTCTTCTGCATAACGGATTCCGGCTTCTTCAAGCAAGTCAAAAAGTGTGTTAACGAAAATTCTGCGTTCTTCAATGCTGATGCCCGCAAGCCAGCTTTGGACAACGGTGTCAGTTCGGACGCTCAGTTTGGAACGGTTGGGTGAGCGGACAAAGTGATTGCCCTGAATGTTCCATGTTATGGGATTGTGCTGTGCAATGCCGATGCCGTCGCACTGAACAACGGTGTACGGTTCGTCATGGTCAAGAAGCATTCCCACAATGGAATCCTGGGGAACAAAAGTGTGCAGAATCTTCAGGATCGGAGAAATGACGCCTTCACCCAGAAGAGCTTTTGCAAAGCCCGGGCCGTCGTTGTTGTATACGGCGGTCAGGTTTTTCCGCGTTTTTTCATCGCAGAATGAGGAAGCATACATGGCAAGGTTGCCGCCTTTTGAGTGTCCACCTGCAATCACTCTGGTTTTTGAAAAAGGTCTGCAGAAATGTCTGCATGCTTTCTGCAGGTAGGCGACGGCTTCAGTCTGTGCAGGAACCGGTGCCATGAAAGCCATGTTGAGATCCTCTTTCCACCCGACAATAGAATTGTCTGTGCCCCGGAAAGCGACAAAAATCTCTTTGCCGGGAAGAACGAAAGTGATTGCGGAAAACTGGATTTCTGTTTCCACGTCTGTTTTGTCAACAAAACCGCAAAGCTTGAGATTCCCGAATCGCCGTGAATTTGCTGCCGTCTGCAGAAGCTGAAAAATCGCCATGTCAGCGGGTTTTCGGTCATCCCAATTCCTGAAAGCCGCTTCACGCAATGTTGTTGTCTTGTCAAAAGATTCGGGAACCAGTCCGTTGAAATTCAGATAAGTCAGGTTCGAAAAAATCAGGTTGTCCACTTCGTTCAGGGGAGCCTGATCAAATGTCAGATCCCCGCGCCAGAGGATGTAATCAATGATGCTGCTCAATCTTTACTCCGCGGAAAAATGTGTGCTCTTAAGATAAAGGTAAAAAGTGCCGCTGTTGCAAAGGCAATTGCAGCAAAAATCAGGAACAGCGGTTTGTAGCCCAATGAATCGATTATTACACCGCAGACTGCGTTTCCGATGATGGAAGAAACACCGGTTGCCATAATTGAATAAAAAGCCATGCTGAGTACTTTCCGGTTTTGGGGCGCATATTCAGTACAGAAGAAAACTGCTGCCGGATGGAAAAGTCCGTAAGTAAAGGAATTGAACAGCTGTCCGATTGCGGCACCGGCCACGTTTGGGCATGCCACATAAACAATTTCGCGGATTCCGACAGCAATTGTACAGATTATCAGAAGTTTGAGACTTCCGTATTTTTTGATGAATTTATAGGAAAAGAACATGAAAGGGATTTCTGAAGTTGCAGAAATTGCCCACATGAGGGATGTTGTGTTGCTGTGCAGTTCTTCTGTTACGTACATCGAAAAGAATTTCTGTACAGGCACAAAGGCAAAAAATCCCATGAAGATAAGTGCAATTCCTGCCCAATACACAGGCGGAAATTCTTTGAGTATGTTTTTGTCAGGCTTTTCAGTTTTGTCTTTCGGAGCCGGTACTGAAGGGTATGATTTGAGCGCGCCTGGTGCAAGAAGAATTGTTGCTGCATAAACTACAGACGGAACAATTATCCACCAGGCAAGAACTTTTGTGCCCTGTTCTTCAAGATTGAAGAAAAACTGCATTGCAAGATTTGTGACCACAAAACCGATTGATCCCATTACACGCACCGTGCCGTAACGCTCCGTTCTGTCGCCCAGCATGATGTTCGTAAGTGTGTCGCTTACCGGAACTGATCCTTTGTAACCCACGGAAAAAACAGCCAGAAGCAGTGCCGTAATCAGAAAATTGGTGTTGCTTACAAGAGGAAAGGGTACTACTGCCATGAGCAGTGCAAAAATCAGAAGGAAGAAACCGTATCGGCCGGTTTTTTCTACAAGAGGACTCAGAACAAGGGGAATAATCAGACCGGCAAATTCAAAAACCGCCATAAGAAAACCGGTGGCAGTTGCGGAAAAACCCAGCGCGCGGATAATCAGCGGAAGATATGAGCTGATGACGCCATAAATCGAAAAAAGAACGAAAATAACTGCAGACATTTGCATGAAATCAACTCTATAACAAGCCGGTTTTTTGTGCAATGCAGGGTGATTGTCCTGCAGTCCCTTTAAAAATACTGAACAATCTTTAGTAAAAGTGAAAAAATTGGCTTTGAAACCTTGAATTCCTTGACAGAATCATTATATAATCAGCTTGACAAAACTTGGGATTATGTCCGCATTGAACGGAGGTATCTGGAATGGCAGGTAAACCTGTTATCGCTGTAGAAAAGTGTAAAGGTTGTTTTTTGTGCATCCGCGTGTGCCCCAAAAACATTTTGGAAAAATCAACTGCAATCAACAGTCAGGGTGTGAACTATCCTGTCTGCAATGACGAAAGCAAGTGCATTGCGTGCACCTTCTGTGCCACCATGTGTCCTGACGCTGCTATCGAAATCGAAAAATTCTAAAGGATTGACTATGAGCAAGAAAGTCTTGATTAAAGGAAACGAGGCAATCAGTGAAGCCGCAGTTCTTGCAGGATGCCGCTGTTACTTCGCCTATCCTATCACTCCCCAGAACGAAATCCCCGCTTACATGGCAAAACGTATGCCTCAGGTCGGCGGAACATTCCTTCAGGCAGAAAGTGAAATTGCTGCCATCAATATGGTTTTGGGTGCCGCCTCAACAGGTGCCCGCGTAATGACATCATCTTCTTCACCGGGAATTTCTCTCAAACAGGAAGGTATTTCCTATCTTTCCGGTGCACAGCTGCCCGCCGTTGTCGTAAACATGATGCGCGGTGGTCCCGGTCTCGGCAACATTTCCGGTGCTCAGGGCGATTACTTTCAGGCAACCCGCGGCGGCGGTAACGGTGACTATCATGTTGTAGTCCTTGCTCCGGGCAATGTTCAGGAACTGGCTGACTACACTGTAAAAGCTTTTGAAATTGCTGACAAATACCGCGTTGTCTGTATGATTCTCGGTGACGGTTATCTTGGACAGATGGCAGAACCTTGTGTTCTTCCTGATCCTGTTGAAAACCTTCCCGAAAAACCCTGGTGTCTTTCCGGAAGAACAGAAGACCGTGACAATCACATCATTGCTTCTCTGCGTCTCGGTTACGACAGTCAGCTCAATGAACACAACAAAGTTCTTTTTGCAAACTATGCAGAAATTGCAAAGAACGAAGTTCTGTATGAAAACTTTATGTGCGACGATGCGGATTTTGTAATCTGCGCTTATGGAACTTGTGCCCGCGTCTGCAAGAAAGCAGTAAAGGCACTGCGCGACCAGGGAATCAAGGCAGGACTTTTCCGCCCGATTACTTTGTGGCCTTTCCCCGAAGATGCCATTGAAGCCGCATGCAAAAATGCAAAGAAAGTTCTGACTGTTGAAATGAGCATGGGTCAGATGTATCAGGATGTTCGCCTTTATTGCGGCAAAACACGCCATGAATGCGATTTTTACGGAGAACCGGGCGGTGTAATCCCCAAAGTTGATGCAATCGTAGAGAAGGTAAAGAGCTATGTCTAAGATTTATTCATTCCCCAAATCCATGAAAGATGTAAAGACCCACTATTGTGCCGGTTGTGGTCATGGAATCGTACACAAACTGATTGCTCAGATTATGGATGAAATGGGCATTCAGGAAGATGTTCTTCTGGTTTGTCCCGTAGGATGCGCTGTTTTTGCCTACAACTATCTTAACGTTGATTCTGTAGAAGCTGCTCACGGTCGTGCACCTGCAATTGCAACCGGTATGAAGCGCACACGGCCCGACAAGCTGGTAATCAGCTATCAGGGTGACGGTGACCTGCTTGCAATCGGTACAGCAGAGACAATCCATGCAGCAAACCGCGGTGAAAACATTACTGTAATCTTCATCAACAATGCGATTTACGGTATGACAGGCGGACAGATGGCTCCTACGACTCTGGTCGGTCAGGTTACGAAAACTTCTCCTTACGGACGCAATGCTGATGACGTAGGTTATCCTATCCGCGCTGCAGAACTGATCAACACACTGGTTGAGCCCAAATACATTGAACGCTGTGCTGTTTATGACGTGAAGCACATCAACAAGACAAAGGCTGCAATCAAAAAAGCGCTGACTTATCAGAAAGAAGGCAAAGGTTATTCTTTTGTAGAAATCCTTTCCATGTGTCCTACAAACTGGGGTGTGGATCCTGTTGTTGCTGCCGACTGGGTACGCGATGCAATGGAACCCTATTATCCTCTGGGAGTTCTGCGTGATGTTCCCGCAGGAATCATTCCCGAAGCAGCAGCACCACAGGCTGGCGTTGTAAACAAGGAGGCAAAATAATGACAACTGAAGTTATTTTTGCAGGCTTTGGCGGACAGGGCGTTATTCTTGCAGGAAAAATTCTTGCATTGGCCGGAATGAGCGAAGACAAATACGTTTCTCACATTCCTTCTTATGGTGCTGAAATGCGCGGCGGAACTGCAAACTGTTCTGTAATCGTTTCTGACGAAGAAGTAGCTTCTCCCGTTATTGAAGAGCCCGATGTTGTTGTTGCTTTGAACAAGCCTTCCATGACAAAGTTTGAGCAGTCTCTCAAACCCGGCGGACTTCTGATTTACAACTCTTCACTGATTGACGTGGAGCCTTCCCGCAAAGACATCCGCACACTGGCTCTGCCTGCAAATGACATTGCAGCTGAGTGTCAGAATGCACGCGGTGCAAACATGGTTGTGCTCGGTTGTCTTGCAAAAGTCATTCCCGGCATGATCAGCGGCGTAAAACCCTTTGAATTCGCTTTGGATGAAGCAATCAGTGCCCGCAACAAGAAGTTCAATCCTGTGAACATTGCGACCATTGAAGCTGCTTTCTCAAAAGACTACGAAATCAAGAACTGATGACTGCCAGTGTGAAAAAGCTGGCAAATCTGCATGAATTTGAGCGGAGAGACTGCTGTGTTCGTTGAACTGTCTCTCCGTGAAAATATCAGGGACTCCGGTTCCGCAATGGTTTGCGGGTCTGGTTCCTAAGGTATCCTACGGAAAATTGGGTGCCGAGAACACCTGTTCAGCCGGTTTTGTCCGGCTATTGACAGGTGTTTTTTTTTTATAATTATGCGCTTATATTATTCTCGCCATCCGTGGCTCGCCGCTAACGCGGAGTTTTTATAGGAGGAGATGATGAAATCATCACGTTTTCTGCTTGCTGCACTTTTGATTTGTGCACTTGCTTTTGTTTCATGCGGTCAGATTGATGTGACAGGTGTTTGGGTCAATCCAGACGGTGAATACATTATCATTACAGACACAGCATGGTCTGACGGAATCAATTCCGGTGATTATACCTATTCCGGAAAAAAATTGGTGCTCAATGCAAAAACAGAACTGGACTATTCGGGATTCCGTGTAGAAACTTCTGGTATGTCAGTTGAAATGGAAGTTACAAAAGAAGGGCTTAAAGCCGGCGGTCAGCTGTATGGAACAATGGTAAAAACCGGAACAGTTCCTTCTGAAGGAATGTTTGTAAAAGAAGATGACTGGATGTATCTGAACGGAACAGACGTAACTTTCTCTGATGGTCTCCATTTTGAAGTAAAGGCTTCAAAAACAAAGGCTGGAATGGAATTTGCTGAACTGACACTCAAAGAAAGAATCTCTTCCGAGGGAACAGAATCACTTGCGGGAAAATCAGTCGGAACAGAACTGATTGTATTCCTTGAAGACGGTTCTATTGTATCTTGTGGCAAGAAGATTGCAAAATCAGCTGCTTCAAATCAGATTTCTGCCGGTACAGCCATTGGTGACGGATACCGCATGTATTTGTATTTTTCCTCTGCAACCGATTTTATTTGCAATGACTACAATGAGGTCTGCAAAGGAACTTATTCAAACAAAGGTCTGACAACAGTCCTTACAGGAATCGGAGACAATCCGGTCACACTGTATTCTCTTGGTAAAGATGCTGTAGGAATTTTCGGTCCTTATGGAGCAGAAAAACTTACTGTTATTGGAACCGGACTTGATAATGCTGATCTTACAGGTGCCTATCTGACCGAAAACGATTATTTCTTTGCATTGACGGATGATACTTTCCTGTATGAATCATATTCCTCAATCGTGGGAGATGCTGTAAAAGCTGACAGTTATGTAACTCTGACTCCCAAATGCACTTTTGATACATGGGACATGACATACGAAGCTCTTTCTTCATATTCTGCCTGGAAAAATGATGGATTAATCATTCCGATTTCTTCCGATACTGTCCTTTTTGTTGACGGTGACGGTTGGGGAAATGTTGCAAAAAAATTGCCCGCTCTTGAAAGCACTGAACTCAAAGAAGTTTATACCTCTGATTCTTACGGACTGCAGTTTGATGACGGAAAAGCAGTTTTTGCAAAAATCGGATGGTCTTCTGTAACATCTCTGGTTGCTTATGAACCGGCTGATGTTGATGCAAAAACACATCTTGTAACATTCAAACCTGTTGAAAAAGTTACAGAATCTGCTGACTGGCGCGGTAATGTAACTACAAAAAAAGAAGATGCTGCAATGCCTCTTCCTCTGTATATCGTATACGGGGATGAAAACACTCTCAGTATTGCAGGAAACGTTCTGGAAGCTGACTGAGCATAACAGAAAACTTTTTTGAAGATTTGACAAGCCTGCAGAATGAAATGCGTTTCCGCGCTGAATTCTGCAGGCTTTGTCATATTGAACGCCCTTCCATGTCATCCTGCGCATTACACTGCACTGTCATCCTGAGCGTCACACTGCACTGTCATCCTGAGCATTACATTCCACTGTCATCCTGAGCGCAGTCGAAGGATCCCCATAAAGCATTAACAAACTTTGAGAAGATGTTTCGACTTCACTCACCGCGTTCGTTCCGCTCAACATGACACACTCCGCCCCGCTATGTCATCCGGCGTACTACATTACACAGTCATCCTGCGCATTACACTGCAATGTCATCCTGAGCGCCACATTACACAGTCATCCTGAGCATCACACTGCACTGTCCTGAGCGTTACAGTACACTGTCATCCTGAGCGGAGTCGAAGGATCCCCATAAAGCATTAACAAACTTTGAGAAGATGTTTCGACTTCACTCACCGCGTTCGTTCCGCTCAACATGACACACTACGCCCCGCTATGTCATCCGGCGTACTACATTACACTGCCATCCTGAGCGCCACATTACACAGTCATCCTGAGCGTCACATTACACAGTCATCCTGAGCGTCACATTACACAGTCATCCTGAGCGTCACACTGCACTGTCATCCTGAGCGGAGTCGAAGGATCTCATCTCCCTTACAGAAAGACAATATGAAAAAATTCCCCGTTGCTTTAGTTCAAGTTAGTTGCTAAAATAAACCAACCAGTTTTTTCGGGGGCAATTATGAGCAAATTTCAGGCAAAAGAACATCTTGAATCAGTAATCCTTCCTTATTGGAACAATCTTGCTGATTTTGAAAACGGCGGATTTACAGGCTTTGTAGGCAATGATCTTGTACCGCAGAAAAACGCGGACAAAGGTGTGGTTCTTCACAGCCGCATTCTGTGGTTTTATTCCAATGTTTACATGACAGTGGGCGGAGATAACAATCGCCGCATGATGGACCATGCATATCAGTTTTTGAGCACAAAATGTTTTGACAAGGAAAACGGCGGTCTTTATTGGATGATGACCTTTGACGGAAAACCTTGTGACACAACAAAAAACTGCTACAATCAGGCTTTCGGAATGTATGCTTTGTCAAGTTATTATCGTGCAACAGGCTGCAAAGAAGCACTGCGGCTTGCATATTCTCTTTTTGAAGCCATCGAAACCTGGTGCACTGATGAATATGGCTATCTTGAAGCCTTTACCGCTGACTGGAAAAAACCTGTGGAAAGCGCAATCTGCGATCAGGGAGTTGTTGCTGACAAGACAATGAACACTTTGCTTCATGTTCTGGAAGCTTATACCGAACTTTACAAGGCTGACCGGCATCCTATGGTCGGCAAAAAACTTATGCGCTGCCTTGAAATTGCAAGGGATTCTGTTTATTACTCTGATTTTGAACGGCTTGAAGTTTTCTTTGATTCAAAAATGCAGCCCTTGGGAGACATTCATTCCTACGGTCATGACATTGAGGCAACATGGCTTTTGGACCGGGCCTGTGACGTGCTTGAAAATGCAGTGGCGGAAAATGCCGGTGCACTAAATGACGAATGCCGTATGCGCCTGCCCCGGCTTTGTGCGGATACTCGCGCTTACACCAGTGTAATTGCAAAGAAGATCCTGGACTGTGCATTCTGCAACAGCAGTCTCAACAACGAATCCCGCGGAGAGCGCGCCGGTGCTGAACATGTGGATACGGACCGTATCTGGTGGGTGCAGGCAGAAACTGTCGTAGGTTTCTACAATGAATACCAGAAAAATCAGGACAAAAAGTTCCTGGACGCAGCAGAAGCAGTTTTCGGCTTCATTCAGGAATTTGTCACTGACAAACGCCCCGGAAGCGAATGGTTCTGGTATGTCACAAAAGACGGCACGCCCAAAACCGATCATGGTATTACAGAACCTTGGAAGTGCCCTTATCACAACGGACGCATGTGTCTTGAACTGATTGCACGGGGCGCATGAGCAGAGCAATGTTCGATTCTGTAATTTTTGACGTTGACGGAACAATCTGGGACACAACGCCTGTGGTTGCGGAAGGCTGGAACATGGCTCTCCGCGAATCAGGCATTGATGACATTAACATTACTGCGGCGCGGCTCAAAGGTTTGTTCGGTCTGCCCATGGATGCCATTATTGAAGACATACTTCCTGATGCTTCTGACGAACTGAAAAAGCGTTTTGCGCCCCTCAGCTATAAATATGAACATCTGTGCATTGAAAAGAAAAGCGGAATCCTGTATGAAGGACTGACGGACACTGTTAAAGCTTTGTCAGAGCGTTATCCGCTTTATGTGGTAAGCAACTGTCAGGCGGGATATATTGAACTGATGCTCTGCAAAACAGGAATGACTCCGTTTTTCAAGGACTTTACCTGCTATGGAGACAACGGACTGTACAAGGCTCAGAACATCAGACTGATTATGGAACGCAACGGACTCAAGAATCCGGTTTACGTAGGAGACACTCAGATGGACGCAAATGCCTGCAAAGAAGCAGGTGTACCCATTGTCTACGCAGCATACGGATTCGGAAAAGTTGACGCTCCCTATGCAACAATAAAAACTCCGGCAGAACTTCTGCAAGTCCTCTGAATTGTTTCAGGGCAAAAAAAAGCTGTCCGTATCATGCTGAGCGGAATGAGCATAGCGAATGCAGTCGAAACATCTATCCAAACGTTCATAAAGCTTTGAATAGATCCTTCGACTTCGCTCAGGATGACCAGATGTTATGCCAAGAATGACCAA
>JAKSTU010000058.1 GCA_024402435.1 Treponemataceae bacterium | reverse complement strand
CCGGTTATTTTTAAGATTGTATTCCACAAAAAAAGGACTGCCTGATCATAAATGAAGTGCACTTCAAAAGTCTGTCAGGCAGTCCCGTTTTCGCTTTCCGTTTATTTTGTGTCAACGCTGGTACGCTCTATGCCCGCTGTCATTTCAACTTTGGAGTGCGGCGGGCTTTTTTTTTTGCTGCATGAGGTATGCCAAGGGCGTTAAGGGCATATAGGACTAAACAAAAATATTTTTCCGTTGATTTTGTAAATAAAGATGATGAACTTGATAAAGGTTGTGCTGTGTTATTCTTTACACACATAAAGAAAGATACTGAAAGCCAAAGTTATGATTCATATTTGACAGACGTAAAATTTATTCCTGCAAAAGAAGGATATCGTGTTTATGAAGGTTTAAATCAAACGCCGAAATAGCGTCGTTTGATTTAACTTGTGTTTTCCAAGAAAACACTAATTAAACGTGTTCGCTCTCGCGAACTAATTGAACATCCTCGAAAGTTGAAACTTTCTGCGGTGTACAATTATAAGGAACATTTTTTGTGTTATGGGTTAGAAACAGATGGAACTTGCAGTGAAGATGAGACAAGATATGGATTTACGCTTGTTCCTGTGGGGGGATGGCTTCCTTATGATGAAAAAGTTATTCCCGATTATATTTTATCATTTACAGAAACAGAAATGATTTTTGAAGCACCGTCAGATGATGAATTTTTTTTATATCAGTCTTCGTATTTTGACGGAATTTAGTTCTGCCTGCGCGTTACGGATATCACCTGATTGATGAGTCTGCATCTCGGACAATAGAATTGATTATTCTGGCCATCCGTGGCTCGCCGCTAACGCGGAATTTTTATAGGAGAAAAAGATGAAAAAATGTTTGGCAGTGTTGGTCTGTATTTTGGCAGGAACTTTTCTGTTTGCTTCACCGGACGGAAACATGTATGAAAAAGCACCGGAAAGTGTTCAGAGAGCCGTAGAAAAATGTGATGCTTATATTAAAGATGCAAAGTACGCTTCCGCACTTAGTGCCCTTAGTGCAGCGGATGTTGAGGAAGATCTTGGAAAAGACACGGATTATTTAATCTACAAGCGTACAGAAGTTCTGACTACCTGGTTCTGTTTCAGCATGATGCACACAATGTTTGATATTAAGGACTTTAACAGCGAAGAAGAACTTTACCAGTTCCGCCATGATATTTCTTACGGTGCAAATGATATGTCATTCAACATGCGCTTTGGTTCAAATCCGGAAGATGCCATCAATGAGTACGTTGAACAGTACGGTGAAACTCCAAGAATCAACCTGGCAAGAGCCCAGTATTATTATGATGTAGCTCAGCGTTATGGAAATCAGTGGTTAAAACCGCAGGGTGAACTTCTTCAGCTGGCTTTTGAAAACTACAAGCTTGCCATTGAAGGTGGATTCTATGATATTCCGGCCCTTTCAAAATTCTCTGAAAGCGCACTTTTTACAAGACACTTCCAGGAATCACACGATGCTTACCTTGAACTGGTAGAATACGTTCCGGATCACGGCGGCTACTGGTACAATCTGACTTCTTCAACAATGTACCTTGGAAACTATGCAGAAGCTGTTGAATACGCTAAGAACGCCATCAAATATCCTGAAGAAAATGAAGGCTACCAGCTGGATGCTTATGTTATTCTGAGTGATGCTTACGAATACAGCGGGGATGTTTCAAATGCCATTGAAACACTGAAAGATGCCGTCAAGAAATTTCCAAAACAGCCTTACGCTCCTATGACACTTGGCCAGCTGTATTATCACAATGGAAAAGTGAAAGAAGCTTTGGATGCTTTTTATGATTGCATAAGCTGTGGATTTATGAATTATGAATCCAGCAGCGAGATTTTTGATGTAGTAAGCTTTCTCTTTTCGGTAGGCGACATTACAAACTGTTACAGCATACTGGACAGAACCGAAAAACTTGTAGAAAAGAACAATACAGTTTTGGGAATGGCTTATTACATTCGCGCACAGGTTAATGTCATAGAAAACAGAACGGATGATGCAAAGAGCAATCTTTCAAAAGCCGAAAAATGCTTCAAAAAAGACAATGCAGAAGACGCTCTTTTCGAAATAAACGCATTCAAAGAAAGTGTAGGATTGTAGGAGATCGGGAGAGCCACACAACCGACTGTATTCGTTGATTTCCAAAAAAATCTGTATGCTGCATGAAAAAAGGACTGCCTGATCATAAATGAAGTGCACTTCAAAAGTTTGTCAGACAGTCCCGCTTTCGC
The DNA here is from genome assembly GCA_024402435.1 of Treponemataceae bacterium. Lineage (GTDB taxonomy): Bacteria > Spirochaetota > Spirochaetia > Treponematales > Treponemataceae > Treponema_I. The sequence goes on along the minus strand of JAKSTU010000058.1, from coordinate 13,543 downwards.
TTTCCGTTTATTTTGTGATTTTAAGCAGTTCTACGCCTGCAAGAAGAACGATGCCTATTCCGTGGGTATCGTTCAGGCGGGGCAGAAGATGTTCTGCGTAATAAATCGGGTTGAAGGCAAACTCTGAACCGCGGCACACACCGTATACGTTTCCTTTTGTGTCAACGCTGGTACGCTCTATGCCCGCCCATGCTTTTTTGCAGGCTTCCCTGTAGGCGCTTGTGTCGCCTGTAAGCCAGCCGTTCCTTATACCCCGTGAGAATGCGCAGATGAACATTGCTGTGCATGAAGTTTCAGGATAACTTGAAGGCATGTTCAGAACCTGATGCCACATTCCTGATTCATCCTGAACTTTAAGATAAGCCGCACACAAATCAAGATAGAACTGCATGAGTTCCGGTCTGTCAGGATGAGTTTCAGGCAATACCTGAAGAAGTTCCGTAAGTGAGAAAATTGTCCAGCCGTTTCCCCGTCCCCACGGAACAGCCGTGTTCATGCCGCGGTTAAAATCAAAGACATGGGCCATAAGACCGTTGTCCTTCATGTAGAGGCGCTTCTTAAAGCCTTTGAACTGGTTGCACACATCATCAAGAATTGCCGCATTGCATGTGAGCTTTGCATATCTGCAGAGGAAAGGCACGCTCATGTAGAGATCGTCTGCCCACATGGTTCCGTTGTGGAAGTGATGCATCATGTCCTTGCGCCAGAAAGCGCCGTCTTCAAGCCGGTCCTGCTCAAAAACAATGTAGTCGCCCACATATTTTGCAATTGGGTAATAGTCACCGATGTCCAGGTCTTTTGAAACTTCAAGCATCAGGGAAGCAAAAGATCCGCAGTCGTCAAGGCTGTCTATGCTTGTAAGAAGATGGTGTACTGAAGTTGCACCGCCGAATGTGCGTTTGTCAAACTGTGCGTAGTCAAAAGAAGCAACTGACTGTGAAACGTGTTCCTGAATGTAGCCGAAAAGTTTTTTTGCAGCAGCAGGATCTTCGCCTTTGTCATAGTGGCGTGCTTCTTCTATAAGTCCGTAAAGGGTTACGCCAAGCGGATAGTTCCAGTGCCCGAAAAGCGGGTTTTCGTTGTAAAGACGGACCCAAAGGTCAGGTTCATCCAGGCGGTACCAGCGCAGGTCGGGAGAATCGCCGGCAAGTTTGTAGCCGGAATATTCGCTTGTAGAAAGGGATCCCAGCGGAGCCGTAAAGGATTCTTCCGGTTTGAAGGGACCGATGTATGCCCAGGGATGATTTTTTCTGGTTTCGGGAGTTTCTTTTGAGAAGAAAATGCTTTCCGGCAGAACCTGTTTGCCGGCAGAGTCTGTCAAAGTGATTTCTGCGTTCCAGCTTGCGGCATTTTCAGGGCATTCCGTGCGGAGGGCAAAAACTGTTTTGCGGCCGTTCAGCTGGATTTTTGCAGATGAAGTACCGGCTTCTCCTGAAAGAATCTGTTTTTTGCCCGCAAAAACTGAGAAAGGGCAGTCCGCTGTGCAGGACAGAGTGTATTCGCCCCGTGGTGCAGAAAATGCTGTTACGGCTGCGGCACCTGTTCTTCCGAATGCAGGCGGAATTCCGAAAATGCGGCCGAAGTTTCCCTTTGCTTTTTCAGTTTCTGTCCATTGGCGCGGACGGATAAATGCTGATTCGTATTTTTCAGGATTCTGTGCAAAATCAGCAGGAGATTCCGCCATGGGAGCCGTGTAGTCGATTCCCTCTGCTTCGGTCAGTCCTTCTGCTCCGTGTGAGAATCTGTAATCCAGTTTTCCGAGCCAGGTACCGAATTCCATACCGAATCCGGCACGTGTTTTTGTTGTGCGGATAATCAGCGTGTTGCGGCCTTTCTTTACGGGAATGCTTATTGTAATCGGCTTTCGTACATAGCGTTCTGCAAAAATGTCGGTGGCAAAAACCAGGTTTCCGTTCATCCAGATTTTTCCGGGTGAATCCGGAATCAGCGTAAACTGTATGGAACCGTCAGCACCTGAAAAATAAATGCCGCGCATGAAAACGTATGAAAAATCCTTTGCGTCGGGGAAAATCCTGTTGAAGTCAGCAACATAACGGTAATCTTTGTTGCGCCGGATTCCGCTGTTGTAATAAGGTCTTGCAGTCAGCGGCTTTGGAGGATTCTTCTTCATGAATTGGGAAGAAATTCGCTTTAATGTTACGGAAATATCGCCGTTTGCTTCTTGGGCAATGGCTTCTGAATCGTCAAAGTAATATGCCATAGTAGACTCAGTTTAGCACTATTCCGTAACGAGAAAAAGGCAGTGACTCGTCATCGGGTGACGGATTTATGCTAATCTAGTTTTTGGGAGCAACTCTGTACAATGCGGCGTAGGTATCCATTGTCCTGTCAAATTCTTCTGCTGTGTCACAAATCAGTGAAGCGGCATAAATCAGTGCAATTACAGATTCTGTTGCAAGAATTCCCATGGGAACAGCGCCGGACTTCCAGAACATGTTTGCAGTGGAATAGCTTGAAAAATCCACGGTATTCTGCTGCTGGGACGTACAGTAGAACCGGCAGTTGTGCCTTTTTCCGCGCATTAGGAGTGTTTTGAGAGAATAATCACTGTCCCGCATGTTGCCGGTTCCGGTGTTGTACAGCTCCAGAATGATTCTGCTGATTCCGCGGTCAAGAAGGGGCAGGAACAGTTCGGACTTGAGACCGGGATAAGTTTTCAGTGCGAGAAGCGAATTGTTTGTTTCTTTCAGAATCTGGCGGACAACAAAGGCATCCGCATCTTTCTGGCCTGTCATCTGCACTGCAATGGGGCCGGAGCCTGTAAAAAGCGGTGCCGGCAGATTCCAGTTGGCAAAGCCTGCGTCTTCAGCTGATGCAGCGCCTGTAAATTTCAGGTTCAGCGGAGAAAGAATTTTGTTCTGAACAACTACGTAGACACCGTTTTTTTTGTTGCAGGCCGTCTGTACGGCAAGGAGAAAACTTTCGGAAGCTTCATCTGATTCTTTGGGAATTGAATGGGAAGCCGTAATGACAACCGGACATTCTGCGTCTGAAAAAAGCCAGTAAAGCAGTGCGGCTGTATAAGGCAGTGTGTCGGTTCCCATGGTTACCACGATTCCGTTTGCAGTTCCTTCAGAAAGCCGTTCCGTTATGCCGGTAATCAGAGTTGCCCAGTCTGCAGGTTCCAGTTCCTCGCTCATGCTGGTGTTCAATGTTGTAATCTGATGTTTTATTTCTTTGGGAATCAGTGACAGGAGTTTTTTCATGACAAGAGGATCGTTTTCCACAATGCCGTCTTTTCTGCGAGAAGAAACCATTGCACCGCCCATTGCAAGAATGTAGACAATGCTGATGTTGAGGGATTTTTTTATCAGACACTTTACCTGCTGCGGATTTGCAAGCCCGTTTGAACGTTTCATTACAAGGCCTGTAAGAAACTCCATGGGTGCCATGTCTCCGGACTGAAGTTTTGCCTTTTCAAGGGGATTTTCCGCAATGACATCTGCAATGATCGGCTCCACTTGCTCTTTTGTAAGCATTGCAGGTTTCTGTTCCCAAAAATTGTCTTCTTCTGATTTTTTACCGTTCAGAAGATCTTCAATCATTTGTCGGGCAATTCCGGAGTGGATTTTGTGTTCTGAAAAAAGAATGAGAATGCGGGCAAAATCTTCGGGCTTAAGACGCCAAAGACTGTCAGAACCGGAAGCACTCTGATCTCCGCTGTTTTTCTTTGGGGAACGGAGCAGTTTTCCGCACATCCAGTGAGCTGTGTCCAATGGACTTGCTCCGAGCGCAACTGTTTCTTCAAAAAAATCTGCCCGCCGTTTCTGTTCGCAAAGGTAATCTGTGGCACTGGAACTGAGTCCGTACTGCTTCTGGAACCGGAGTCTGCGTTCTGAGGGCATTTCCAGTCCCAAAAAGCTGTCCTGTTCTTGCTCAGTTTCTGCATCCGGAGCAGTGCCTGTGTCAGAAACGGGTTCGGATTGTGGTGCTTCAAAGAGGTAATCAGTTTTGACAAAGCGGGGAATTTCATCCCCTGAATGGGTTTTGAAAGTTTTTGTTATGTTCTGCCGTTCAAGCCAAAGTCTGCTTTCTTTTTGGATAAGGCCGCCGCATGCAAGAATTTCTTCCTGTCGGGACAGTTCCGCATTTACGGCTTTCCGCACGAAGTTGAATGAATTTAAGTTGCGCAGTTTGACAAAAGATGCAGGATGCTCCGGATATGGGGCCAGAGCAACATAGGCGTTGCACCGGACCGTATTGTCCGACGGCATGGAAACAAGTTCCAGATACTGGAGGATTCTGAAAAGTTCGTCCAGAAAAGCGTAGGCTTCTTCTCCAAGTTCAATGCTGCTGCTGGTTTTTATGCGGATGCTGGCACAGCCTGCGTCTGTGTAGTCCATGCGGGTGTTGTTGCCTGAATGGGTCAGTCTTCCCGCATCTTCTTCAATGCGCATTTCTTCGATGCCGATTTCTTTGTGATGTCCGTGAAAGTTTATGGGAAGAACACCGTTTTCAGCAACTTTCAGAGAAATTCCGGAAAGATTTGTTTCTTCGGGAACTTGGAGTCCTGTAATTTTTTCCACCGCAGGGTTTTTGTTCCATTTGCAGTCAAAAACTTCTGAAAGAATTCCGGCGGTTTTTAAGGCAGAAGAATCCGGAATGCAGAAAGGCTGATCCGGTTTGTCAGGATTGTCTTTTATGACAAAGGCTGTGTTCTTTGCAGAAACAAGAATGCGGATTTCAAGATAAACAAATCCTCTGTACATAAAATCCTCCAAAACCTGAAAAGAAAATTCAATTATTATATATCACTATTTGTAAAAATGTGGTATACTATTGCTTGACTTGTCTGAAAAACAGTCATAGACAGCATCGTTTGCGCAAGGAGCATCATGAACAAGCGCGATTTTCCCAAGATTCACTTTTACGATCAGGATTTTGTTGATATTTATGATAAAACATGGGCCAAACTTGAGGATTTCTGGCTTGATCCCAAAACTGGCGAACAGTCTCCCGACGGATTTTTCATTCATCCCGACGGAGAAACATTGATTCTTGATCAGCTTGAATCCATTTTTTCTTCATTTTTTCTTGTTTATTCAAACCGAAACTATCCGGCAAACAAAAATCTGGACTATTTTTATGCTCAGCAGGAAGCTGACGGTGCAATCCGTTGGAAATATGACACAAAAACAGATTCTCCCGTTCTGACAGAGGATAATCCTGCCGGTGTGGGAATGCCGCTTTTTGCCTGGGCTGAGTACAATCTGTACCACAAGTCTGCAAACAAACGCCGTGTCAAAGAAGTAATGCCCATTCTCATCAAATACATGAGCTGGCTTGAGACGAATTTCAAGGCTGAAAACGGACTTTACCATGTGCCTTTCACTGCATCCACAATGTTCAATGCTCCCCGCACTGACACTTATTATCCTGTAGATTTCAACAGCGCTTTGGCCGTAAACTCGCTGTATATGTCTGCACTGGGAGACATTCTTAATGACAAAGAATTGAGTTTTCAGTACAAACGTCAGTATTTCTCGCTCAAAACACGCATCAACAGCAAAATGTGGGCAAATGAGACAGGTTTTTATCACGATCTTGACGAAGAAGAAAACCGTCTGACGCAGAAAACTGCGGCCGGATTCTGGCCTCTTTTGGCTGAAATTCCCAATGAAGACAAAGCCGACATGCTGATTTCTCACTTGAGCAATCCTACAACTTTCGGTACAGATCATCCTTTCCCGTCTTTGTCAGCAGATGATCCGGCTTTCAACGAAAACGGTTGCGGTTATCGCGGAAGTGTGTTCCCCTATCTTAACTTCATGATTTTCAAAGGTCTTGAAAGATATCAGCGCTGGGATTTTGCCCGTGAATGTGCAATCCGCCATCTGTATTATCTTCTGGATGCAATGTTCCCCAATGACAGCAGCGTGAAAGGTGATTTGTGGGAAGCATATCTGCCCTGCAAAGAAGGCCGTGCACTTCCTGAAAACGAAGGGGAAGCCTGGCCGCGCAACTGTTATGTTCATTCTGCAGGTCTTTCCACAATCGCACTGATGATCGAAAATGTCATCGGGCTTGAAATCAGTCTGCCGCGCAAAACTGTAGACTGGATCATTCCCAACCTTGAGATTATGGGAATTGAAAACCTGTCATTGAAGCGCAACTTGATTACAATCCTGTCCAACAAAAGCCTTCGCGGATGGGAAATTCAAATGGAAAGCGAAAAGCTGTATTACTTTACAATCAATATCCTGGGACAAAAGAAAAAAACACTTCCGATTCCTTCGGGAAAATGTTCCATGCTTATTGACAAACTATAATGCAGCGTTAAGAGGTGTTGCATGATTTCCCTTGAGGCTGTAATAGAAATCGGGTCAACCGGTATACGCCTCACAGCGGGCGAAATCACCGGCCTTGGCTCCTGGAACGTAATCGATCATTCAGAAACTGCTGTCTCCATCGGCTGGGATGTTTTCACGACCGGCTCTGTTTCCCGCGAAACAGTTCTTCAGTGTCTGCGCATTCTTAAGCGCTATCGGGAACAGCTCCACACTTGGGACATAGAAGAATCCCACATTCAGGTAATTGCCACCAGTGCTTTGCGCGAAGCAAGAAACCGTGACATGGTTCTGGACCGCATTTTCGTAAAAACCGGATTCCGTGTCCGTGTAATTGACGGCATTGAAGAAAACCGGCTCATGTACATTGCTGTGCTTGATTCGCTTAAAGATCAGCTTCCGCGTGTAAAGCAGACAAGTTCAGTCATTCTGGAAATTGGCGGCGGTTCGACGGAAATAATGCTTACAAGCCACGGAAAAATGGCGGCAGTTCACAGTCTGCGCCTCGGCACTGTCATCATCGAACAGAACATGAAGGCAATGGACAGCTCCAGTGACGTGCGCCGCTTTCTGGAAGAGTTCATCGGCAACACGGGCATGAGCCTGAACACTGAAATAAACATTACCCATATCCAGACATTCATTGCTTTGGGAAACGAGCCCGGAATTGTGGCCCGTACAATCGGTACGCAGCTGAACGAGCATCTGTGGCAGGTTGAACGTGGCGCTTACAACGATTTTGTGGATCAGGTGCAGAATTATTCAACGGAAGAATGCATGGCGCGCTTCAATGTAAGCTATACGGAAGCAAAAGCTCTGGGAGTCGGTCTTCTTGCTTACAAACTGTTCCTGAATCTTACCGGCGCAACAGAACTTCTTTATTCGGACACTTCAATCCGTGACGGTGTTATTCTTAGCCGTATTTCTGTGCCCAATGCAGAACTGCAGCAGGAATTCTTTTCTCAGATTGTAGCTTCGGCGCGCAATTTGGGCAAAAAATACCATTTTGACGAAAACCACGCGAATCACGTACGGGAAAATGCCTTGAAACTTTTTGACACAATGCGCGGGGAACTGGGACTGAATGACTATCACCGGCGGCTTCTTGAAATAGTTGCGCTGCTTCACGACATAGGCATGTTCATCCGCGGAAGTGATCATCATCTGCACAGTCAGTACATTATTGCCCATTCGGACATTTTCGGTCTGTCAAAAGAAGATATGGCTGTGGTTTCACTGGCTGCCCGTTATCACCGCGGTGCTGTTCCGTCTCAGTCTGACGAAGGTTTTTCTTCATTGTCACGCGCGGAACGTGTTGTGGTTCTCAAACTGGCTGCCATTATCCGCGTTGCAGATGCTTTGGACCGCAGCCACATGCAGACTGTCATCAATTTTACTCCGGAATTGCGGGGCGATACGCTTGTTCTGCACATGGAACGGTCTCAGGACGTAAATCTTGAAAAAGTTGCCATTGCAGAAAAGGGCGATCTTTTTGAATCGATTTTCGGCTACAAGGTTCTGATTGCCTGACGGCACAAAGAGGAGAGTTCATCTTGAAAAAACAGACGTTTTTTAACAGGGAATTATCCTGGATTGAATTCAATGCGCGGGTTCTGGAAGAAGCCTATAATCCTGATACTCCTCTTCTGGAAAAGCTCAAATTTCTTACGATTGCTTCATCAAACTTTGATGAATTCTTCATGGTTCGTGTGGCAGGATTGAAACAGACTGCTCAGACTCAGCCTGACTGGCGCGATGCTTCCGGGCTTACTGCAAAACAGCAGCTCAAGAAAATCTCAGAGCGTGTCCATCAGCTTACGGAAAAACAGCATGTCTTTCTGAACAAGAAGCTGCTGCCTGCTTTGGCTCAGGAAGGAATTGTCTACGTTGCACATAAGGATTATTCTCCGGCCCAGAGGCATTATCTTGAAAACCTTTTTAATGAAGAGATTTTTCCTCTTCTGACGCCTCTTCGCGCAGAAAAAAATCAGCCTTTTCCCTTTGTTGACAATCTTCGCCTTCACGCGGCTTTCCTTCTTAAACCCATTGTGGAAAATTCCGCTTTGCCAATTTATTTTCAGTCTTCTGCAGAAGAAGAGCCTCTTGCTCTGGTACAGCTTCCCCGAAGCATAAACCGCGTTGTCTTTTTGCCCTCTACTGACGAGCGCAAATGTTTTACTTTGGCCGACGACATCATCAGCCTTTTCGGAACGCAGCTTTTCCCCGGTTATTCGGTAATCGGAACGTTGCTGTTCAAGCCGACCTGTGTCGCGGATTTTGCCGTTGATGAAGACGCGTCCGGAAGTTTTATCAAAGCCATGGAAGAAGTGCTTTACAAACGGCAGTCCGCATGGCCCATAAAGCTGGTCTGCTCAACAAATGCAAATGCTGATTCCGAAGAATCTGAGAACAGCCGCAAAATACGCCGCATTCTTGTTCAGCGGCTCAATCTGTCAGAAGATGACATTTACGATGTTCAGGGTGTAACAGACATTTCTTCGCTTACGGAAGTAACGAACATTGACGGTTTTCTCAACCTGAAGAATCCTTCCTGGAAGAATTTTTATCCTCAGGAATTTGAAGACGAGCAGGAAATATGGAATGTTCTCAAACAGAAAGATGTTCTGCTGACTGTGCCTTATCAGTCTTATGATCCTGTCGTACGGTTCATCAGTCAGGCAGCAGAGGATCCGGGAGTTCTTGCAATCAAAATGACTTTGTACCGCACAAGCGGGAACTCTCCCATTGTTGCCGCATTGGAGCAGGCTGCAAGAAACGGCAAGCAGGTAACTGTTTTTGTGGAACTGAAGGCCCGTTTTGACGAAAAGCGGAACATTTCTTGGGCTACCCAGCTGGAACACGCGGGAGTAATCGTTGTTCAGGGAATTGTCAACCTTAAAGTCCACGCAAAAGCCATGCTGATTGTTCGCAGGGAAGAAACCGGAATCCGGCGTTATGTGCACCTTTCTACAGGAAACTACAACGAGAAGACGGCGCACCTTTACAGCGACCTTTCACTTTTTACGGCAAACAATCAGATTGCAAGTGATATTACAATCTTTTTCAACATGATTTCCGGTTATTCGGCAATTCAGACTATGAATCATCTTTTTATGGCGCCGATCAACCTGAAAAGCCGGCTTCTTGCAATGATTGAGCGTGAAATTCAGGTTTCTACGCCTGAAAATCCCGGCCTTATAATGGCAAAGATGAACAGTCTTGCACACGAAGAGATTATTAGCGCTTTGTACAGGGCAAGCAATTCCAATGTGCGCGTGCTTCTGAACGTCCGGGGTATCTGCATGCTGGTTCCCGGTGTGACCCGCCAGAGCGACAACATTTCTGTTGTAAGTATTGTTGATCGTTTTCTGGAGCATTCCCGCATTTTCTACTTTCAAAACGGCGGGGCGGAAGAACTTTATCTTTCAAGTGCAGACTGGATGCCGCGCAATCTGGACAAGCGCGTAGAACTGATGTTCCCTGTACTGCAGAAGGATTTGTTTGCTGAAGTGAAGAGCCAGCTGCAGGAATACTTCAAGGACAACAGTCATTCTTACCAGCTGATGGCAAATGGGTCCTGGCTCAGAAAAAAGCCGGGTTCCGGTGAAAAAGAAAACCGTGCTCAGGAAAATCTTTATCAGGAATTCAAACGCCGTACCGATGACCGGAACAAAGCGATTCCGCGGGAGTTTGTGGTCCGGCGTAACGAACCCAACTGACAGCTGACTCAGTCGGCGTATTCCGCGCAACCCCAGGCCGTGTCTTCATAAGTGCAGAAACTGTCTATTATATGGCGTGCTTTCTCAGACACCTTGTACAGGCGTTCTGCAGTGATTTTTCCGTCTTTGTCCATGTGGCTCAGAACCAGAGGATTTATCCAGCGCTTTTTTACTGCAAGATTTACGCAAAAATGATCCGGAAGTGCTTTGTCCGTGTGTTTTATGCTTTTCATGGAAGAAAAGGTTCTGTAAAGCCGGATAAAAGTTTTCAGTTCGGGCGCGGTGTCATTGCCGGCTGAAGCATTTTCGGCAACACTTCTGAATTTCTGCATTATGTCCGCTTCTGACATTGTCATGCAGTCTTCTGCTCTGATTATGCCTGCCTTTTCTGCTGCAAGCAATGTTTGTGCCAAAAGTTCAAGACAAAGTTTGTCTTCGTTAAGCTGCAGCACATGACCGGTCATGCAGAACCGGCGGCAATAAAGCTCCGCAGCTTCTACAGTGGAAAAACACAGTTCGTCAGCTCCGTCTTCGTTTTTGGCCACAGTCAGGTCATTGTACACACAGCGGATTTCATCCAAAGACCAGCTTCCTTCAAGCACCATTCCGGACGGAAACATGTATTCAAGGCGGTCTGCGCTGAGACGTGGAATTTCGTTGTCAGCCACAGGATAAATGTGATAGTCGGCTACGGCTTCCGCAGAAAGACCGTCGGAAGCAAGACACTCCGCAAGTGCTTTGTCAGCCAGAATCATCAGTCTGTTCGGTTCTTCAGTGGCACTTTGTGTCAGTGCGTCACCTTTCATAAAATCCGCCACATGGCTGAACGCCGGGGTTGAAACATCATGAAGCAGTCCGGCTACTGTCTGAGCTTTGTCACCTGTAAAATGCCAGATTATCAGTGCCACACCAAGACTGTGGTCAAAACGGGTGTACATGAACCGGTTGCAGAAAAGCGGAGTCCAGTCTGAACCGCACAGAAGTCCGACTCCTTTGAGCCGGGTAAGAAGAGGCAGTTCCAGATATTTGTGAAGAAACTCAGGGATTTGAGGACAAAGGATGGAATGATATTGTGTGATTATGTCCTTTGTGTATCGGGAACCGGCTGCACCAGTTTCTTTGTCCTGATGCAGAATCCAGTTCCAGTCGCAATGTTCAAAATAGTTATGCACGCAGGTATTATTTGGCAGCCATGGCAGCTGATTTTGCAGTGGCTGCTTCTGCTGCTTTTATTACAGCGTTGCGGAATCCGCATTCTTCAAGGGCTGCAACACCGGCAATAGTTGTGCCGCCCGGAGAACAGACAGCGTCTTTGAGCGCTGCAGGATGATCTCCTGTTTCAAGAACCATGGCAGCGGCCCCTTTGAGAGTCTGGGCGGCGTAAATGTAAGCCTGTTTGCGTGGCATACCGAGTTTTACGGCAGCATCTGCAAGTGCTTCAATGAACATGAATCCGTATGCAGGACCTGAGCCTGAAACACCTGTAACACAATCCATCAGTGATTCTGCAACCTGTTCAACGGATCCTGCTTCTGCAAGCACTGCTTTTACGTCTGCAACTTCTTCTGCAGAAACGTCATTTTCGCAAGTAAGTGCAATCATTGCTTCACCAACAAGAGCGGGCAAATTCGGCATGAGTCTTACGAAACGTGCCTGTGTGAGAGAAGCTTTTTTCAGCTGGCAGAGTTTGAGTCCTGCAGCAATGGAAACAAAAAGCGGAAGTTTTTCTGCACTCACAACAGTTGTAATGTCCTGAAGAACACCGGCCACAGCATAAGGTTTGACCGCGATGAAAAGCATGTCAGCTTCTTCTGCAACTGCAACCGGGTTGCTACCGACAACAACGCCCAGTTTTTCAGAAAGTGCGTCGCATTTTGATTTGTCACTGTCAAATATAATCAGGTTTTTGGGATCCACCACTTTTGCAACTGCATTGATCAGCGCACCGCCCATCATTCCGCATCCGATGAATCCGACTTTAACTTTTTTTGCATCCATAATCAAATCCTTTTTGTGTTTTTCAGTTTGTCTCTGTATTTTCTTCTTCGTTCTCAAGTTCCGGCAAGGCATTTGCAGCAGCTTCCAGATTGATTATTTCATCAGTCGAGAAAATCTGGTCAATGTTCAGGATGATGATGAATTCTCCGTCTTTGCGCCCTATACCATGAATGAATTTTGCAGCAATACTGTTGCCGAACTTCGGAGAGGGTTCAATGTCTTTTTCATCAATGTCGATAACTTCCTGAACGGAATCTGCAATGGCACCGAAAATCAGCATGTCTCCGTTCTCGGTTGTAATTTCAAGAACAATAATCCGTGTTTCACGGTCAGCTTCTCTGTCATCAAGTGCAAACTTTTTGCGGAGGTTTACAACGGAAATTCCCTGTCCCCGTGAACTGATGAGACCTTCCACGTAAGTTTCTGCGCAAGGCATGCGGGTGATGTGCTTGTATTCAAGAACTTCCTGAACTTTGTGGACTTCTACGGCAAACTGTGTGTTGTCCAGTTTGAAAGTCAAAAATTGTTTTCTCATGCAAACATGGTATCATGGTGACAAATCGGGTGCAAGTAGGATTTTCCGCTTTACGACAAAAGATTAATTTTGCATAATGTAAGCATGAACGAAACACTTCCACCCATCGGAAACAAAACCGCCCTGGTTACCATTGTAGGACGGCCTTCAAGCGGCAAATCGACTTTTCTGAATACTGCAAGCGGAGAAAAAATCTCCATTGTATCGCCGGTTCCGCAGACAACACGCAATGCAGTGCGCGGAATTGTGAACACTTCTTACGGTCAGCTGGTTTTTGTGGACACACCCGGCTACCACGAAAGCGAAAAAAAACTGAATCTTATGCTTAAAGGCATTACCCACGATCAGATTGCTGAAGGAGACGCCATACTGTATCTGATTGATTCCACAAGGCTTCCGGGTTCAGAAGAAGAACTGACTGCAACACTTGTGGCTCCTTTTTCTGACAAACTGGTTGTTGCAATCAACAAAACAGATTCTCCAATGTCAAAAGCTGCTGATGTGCGGGCTTTTGTGGAGCGGATTCTTCCGGATCTTCCTAAAGAACGGGTTTTTGAAATGTCAGCCCTCAATGATGTGAATATCAACGATGTTCTTAAGGCTTTGTATGACATTGCGCCTGTTGCCGAGCAGCTTTATCCTGAAGAATTCTACACTGATCAGGAAGTTGACTTCCGCATTGCAGAAATAATCCGGGAAAAAGCGATGAACATGCTGCGGGACGAACTGCCTCATGCGATTTATGTTGACATTGCAGACATGGAATGGCGCAAAGACGGAAGGGAACTTTGGGTCCGTGCATTTCTTGTTGTAGAACGTGAAAGCCAGAAAGGAATGGTAATCGGCAAGGGCGCAAGCATGATAAAGAATATCCGTCTGGAATCTCTTAAAACATGCCGTGACATATTTGACTACCGTATTGATCTTGATCTGCAGGTTAAAGTCAACAAAAACTGGCGGCAGAAAGATCAGGTGCTGAAAAA
>JAKSTU010000057.1 GCA_024402435.1 Treponemataceae bacterium | reverse complement strand
AATGATCGGGCAAGAGCAGCCCTTTTTCTGCTGATTTGTTCGGTTCTGGTTTTTTGCGGCTTATGCGGCTGCTCCAAAAGCACAAAGACTGATTCTTCTACCGGAGTTTCGGCCGGTGCCGGTTCTGGTTACGGTGCAGCGGGGGCTTCAGGTACTTCCGGGGCTGGTTCTGCTGCCGGCTCTGCCGGCGGAAACAGTTTTTCCGGCGGAAACGGTGCTGAAGAAAGCAATATTATCGTAGGTTTTTCTCAGATCGGTGCCGAAAGTGCATGGCGTACATGCCACACAGAAAGCGTGATAAAAGCGGCACAGGATGCAGGGATTCAGCTGCTTTATGCAAATGCCGAGCAGAAGCAGGAAAACCAGATAAAAGCCATCAGATCTTTTATTGTTTATCAGGTGGACGTTATCGTCTTTGTGCCGATTGTTTCTGACGGTTGGGACAATGTGCTTAAAGAAGCTAAAGAAGCGGGGATTCCTGTAATAATTGTTGACAGGAAAATCCGCACTTCTGACGAAAGCCTTTATGCAGGATTCATCGGAAGTGACGGCTACACTGAAGGCTGCAGTGCCGCAAAATTCCTGCTCAAGAAATACGAAGACGAAATTGCCGCCTACAAGGCGGGCAGACAGAACAAGGTGATGAACATTCTGGAGCTTCGCGGCACGGACGGTTCAAGCATGACTGACGACCGCTGGCTTGGATTCCGTGATGTGATAAAAGATTATGAGTGTTTTGACATTGTTTACAGCGAAACCGGAGATTTTCTGCGTTCGCGGGGCAAAGAAATTGCCCAGAAACTGATGGCTGCAAGCGGCGGAAAACTGGTTGTGGACGGGAAGCCCATAGACATCATTTATTCGCACAATGATCCCATGACACTGGGATTTATCGAGGTTCTCAAAGATTACAACATTGATCCGGGCAAAGACGTCACCATCGTTTCAATTGATGCGGAACAGGAAGCCATCAATCTGATGAAGTCCGGAAAAATCAACTGCGTGGTGGAATGCAATCCCAAGTTCGGGCCCCAGGTTATGGAACTTGTGCAGACGCTGGTTTCCGGCGGGCAGATTCCCCGTGTTACAAACACTGAGGAAGAGGTTTTCAACGAGTTCCAGAATTTCGGAACAATTGCGCCCCGCGGATACTGATTCCGGAGACTGGTCATGAAAAAAAAACGGTTTGCTACATTTTCGCCTTTCAGAACTTTGGGCGGAAGCATTACGAAAACGCTGCAGTTTTCTTATGTGTTCATCATTGCCCTCATGTTCGTTCCCACGATTTACAGCATTTCGTTTTCCCGCCTCCATGCGAGGCAATATGACCGGATCATCACCAATGTAAGCCGCATCAACCGCATAAACCAGATTGTTAAAGAAGAAATAACAACCGAAGTCTGGAACATTGTTGCCGGAAAAGAAACCTTTGAAAACGGACGGCAGTACGAAATTCTTGACAGCATTAAAACCGGTATGGCAGAAATCATGGAAAATACCGGCAATGCGAAAAACCGCCAGCTTCTGGAAGTTGCCTCCCGTGCTTTGGGAACACTGAAAAAATATGTGGACCAGCTGGGCGAGCAGATAAAAGCCAATGCGCTGGTTTCTGAAAACGAGCAGATGCTTGAAGAAGTGCGAAGTTGTGCCGCCCTGATTTATGACATTCTGCAGGACTTCATCATTGCGGAGATTGAATCTGCGGCGGTGACAAACACGAGCCTCAAAGCGTCTTCCGAAAAAGTAACATGGATTCAGCTGGGAATTGCATCAGCGGCAACAATGCTTGCAGTTTACGTACTGATTTCTGTTTCAAAAAGCATCAGAACGCCTATCCACAGAATGGAAGAGCTTTCCACAAGAATTGCAAACGGTGACCTTCAGGCCCGGGCGGAACTGCCCCACGTTGCCGAACTGGATCATCTTACGGAAAACCTGAACACAATGGCGGGAAAAATCAAAAGGCTGATTGACGAAAACGTTCAGGAACAGCAGAACCTGCAGAAAGCGGAGATGAAGGCTCTGCAGGCGCAGATTACGCCCCACTTTCTTTACAACACTTTTGACACGATCATCTGGCTGGCGGAAAGCGGCGAAACTGATGAAGTAATAGAAATTACACGGGCTTTTTCAAGCTTTTTCCGCATTTCTCTGAGCAAGGGCCACGAATGGATTCCTGTTGAGCAGGAGCTTGAACATGTGCGCAATTATCTTACAATCCAGAAAATCCGTTACAGGGACATTCTCAATTATGAAATTGATTTTGATCCGGGCATAAAAACTGAACAGGTACTCAAACTGATGCTGCAGCCTCTTGTTGAAAATGCGATTTATCACGGAATAAAGAACAAGCGGGGGCGCGGAAAACTTAAGGTTACTGCAAAAAGGATTACTGAAAATGATCAGGAATTACTGTACTTTTCTGTTGAAGACAACGGAATGGGCATTCTGCCGGAGCGTCTTGAAGAAGTAACAAGAGAACTGGAACAGGAAAAAGATCCGGAAACCCTTTCTGTTGTTTACGGCCTTTATAATGTTCATAAAAGATTGAAATTGTATTATGATGAAAGCGTCTCACTGCACATTCAGAGTGAATACGGAAAGGGTACCACTGTCTGGTTTGCGGTGCCCGTAGGAAAATCAAGTGTATAGCGTTTTTATTGTTGATGATGAAATAATCGTTCGCGAAGGTATCCGCAGCAAAATTGACTGGGACAACTCCGCTTTTTCTTTTGCAGGCGAAGCTTCTGACGGCGAACTTGCACTTTCAATGATTCAGGACATCAAGCCGGACATTCTGATTACTGACATCAAAATGCCTTTTATGGACGGACTTGAACTGGCACGCACTGTCAAAAAACTTCAGCCTTGGATCCGCATCATCATTCTGTCAGGCCATGACGAATTTGATTACGCACGCAAGGCAATTTCCATCGGTGTGGAAGATTACATACTCAAACCTTTTACATCAGAGGATCTGCTTGCAAGCATGAACCGCATTGCCGTTGCTCTGGACGCGCAGAAAAAGCAGGTTATAGACATTGAACGGCTTAAAGCGGAACTGGAAAGCCAGTCCGTGCTCATAAAGGAAAAGCTGCTTACGGACATTGTGATGGGCGTGCTTCCCAGTGCAGACGCAGTGCAGCAGGCCGCCGAACTGCAGATAAATCTTATTGCGCGTTACTACCTTGTCTGCGTAACGGAAATCCGCGCCCAAAATGACGACACAGGTGAACTGATTGCCGCAAAATCACGGCTTTCTGCATTTATTGACGAAAAACCGGAAGCAGTCGGTTTTTTCATTTCGCCGGTAAAGTTCGTGTGCATTGTAAAAGCCAGCGAACGGGACAGTCTGGAAGAAGAAGTCTACACAATTGCAAATGCGGCCCATCATGAAATTGAACGCAATTCCACATGTTTTGCAGTTACTACCATCGGTGCCATTGCAGACCGGACGGCACACATCAGCGAATCCTACAGGGAAGCCGAGCGCGTCATGGAGCTTTGTCACAGCAGATCAGGCTTTTTTTCAGGAAAAAGCCGCGTTGTAAACACTGCTGACCTTCAGGCCGACGACCAGAATCTGGGCAATCTGGCACTTCTTAACGACGATCCCCTTGTTGACCGGCTCAAGTACGCAGGCACCGGCGAAATTGACGAAATCATTGCGCAGTTCATCAAACTTTTGGGCGACAATCAGGAACAGTTTTCGGTAATTGCATCTTATCTTCTTGTAGACGTTATCATGGCGGTGTCAAAACTGGTGGAAGAACTGGGCGGCGACATCAAAGAAGTGATGCCTGAACTTCTGACCAGAAGTTTTGTGGACAAAGCGGTAGAAAATCAGGATGTTTTCATCAGAGAAGTCCACCGGGTTCTGGATTTTGTCCTTGAATACCGCAATTCCAACATTCAGGGCCGTTACGGAGACGTAATTCTCCGCGCAAAACAATACATTGACGAACAGTATGCAAATCCTGACATCTGTCTTCATTCTGTTGCCGAAGCTGTAAATTACAGTCCAAACCACTTCAGCACCGTTTTTTCACAGGAATGCGGAATGACATTCATTGAATACCTTACTCAGGTGCGCATAGAAGCGGCACAGAAGCTGCTGAAGAATTCGTCACTCAAAAGCAGTGACATTGCTTACGAAGTGGGTTTCAACGATCCCCATTATTTCAGCTTCATCTTCAAAAAAACAACGGGAATGACTCCAAGAGATTACCGTGGAAAGTAAAACTTTTTGCGGCCGGGCACAAAAGGAAATCTCAAATCTTCCGATTTTTTCTTCTCTTTCAGAAATTGCTTCTGCTCTTAAGAATTCCCCGTCAAAGTCTCTTGTTCTTACAGCAGAAACCGCAGCGGGAAAATCCACAGCAGTTCCTTTGGCATTGCTTGATGCCTTTGAAGGACAAATTCTCATGCTTGAACCGCGTCGCCTTGCAGCCGTAGCAGTTGCATCCCGGGTTTCTGACCTTTTGTCAGAGCCGGTGGGTCAAACTGCGGGCTACACTGTCCACATGGATTCGCGGACAAGTGCGCAGACACGGTTTACAGTCATGAGCGAAGCCGTTCTTGTGCGCCGCATTCAGCAGGATCCGCTTCTGGAAGGCGTTTCCGCAGTTGTTCTGGACGAATTCCATGAGCGTACGGTTCATGGCGACCTTGCACTTGCTTTTCTTAAAGAAGCCCAGCAGCTTCGGGATGATCTTCACATTCTTGTAATGTCTGCCACAATGGATGCGGCTCCCGTTGCAGAATTTCTCGGCACGGAAGTGTTTTTCGTAAAAGGGCGCAGTTTTCCTGTTGAAACATTCAACACGGAAGAAACACCTGCCAAAAGCGATTTGTGCCGCAAAGCTGCCCTTGTTGCATACAACGAAGCATTGCAGACAAAGCAGGAAAATCATGCAAACCATTCAAACCCGGATTCCGCTGCCCCACAAGAAGACATTACGCCTGCAATACTGATTTTCATGCCGGGAATTGCAGAAATCCGCCGCACGGAAACAGAACTTCTGCAGCTGACCGCTCAGGAAAACCCGGACATTGAAGTTTCAATTCTTCACAGCAGCGTGTCCTTTGCGGAACAGAAACGGATTCTTGCCGGCAAGCGGAAAAACGGAGAAAAACCTGTTTCAGTACGGATTATCATTGCGTCTTCCATTGCAGAAACATCACTTACGATTCCCGGCGTAATAACCGTAATAGACAGCGGGCTTTCTCGGCAGAACATCATGGACAACGGCACGGGAATGAACCGCCTTGTAACCGTTACAGAAAGCCAGTTTTCCGCAGACCAGCGCAAAGGGCGTGCAGGACGAACCAGAAAAGGACGCTGCATCAGGCTATGGCACAAAGGCGAACTCCGCACTCAAAGCCCCGCAACAGAAATTACCACCGGCGACCTTTCAAATCTTGTACTTGAATGCTCACTTTGGGGCGCGCGGAATCCAGAGAGTCTTTCATGGCTAACTCCTCCGCCACAAAGCAGCTGGGACACGGCTCAGCAGTTGCTCCGGCAGCTGGACTGTCTTTTGAGCGACGGTTCAATTACCGCACTGGGAAAAAATGCTCTTTCACTTGGCGTTCATCCCCGCCTTGCCTGCGTGGCACTTCAGGGCAAACAGAACGCACCAACGGAGCAAAGTCTTCAGGCGGCTGCAAAAATCGGAGCAAAAGACAGCGCGGAACAGCAGAAACTTTATCAGCATCTTAAGGGGAAAAGCCTTTCCCCTGGGTCACATCAGGCCGTCTCAGCCGGCACTGCTGCTCCCACACCCCATTCTCCTGGGGACTCCGTCCCCAAACCCCTGCTTTACGGTTATCCTGACAGAATAGCCATGCATCTTGAAAACGGCGAATACCAGTTTGTTACGGGCCGCAAAGCAAAGATTGCAGTTTCAGACGGCAGCATCAAAGAACCGTGGCCTTTGTGGATCTGTGCCTTTGAAGCTGATGCAGGCACAAATACGGGCCGCATTTACAAAGCGGAAGTTCTTGCCGCCGCAAAAGAAGACACGGATGCAGTTTTTGCACAATGGATTGCAGATCACACGACAAAGGAAATCCGTGTGGAATTTGCAGAAGACGGCGGCAGCAGGGACCAGAACCGCATCAGAAAAAGCGAATACACACTGATCGGGCGCATAATCTGCGGTTCCAGGCCGTTAAAAACAGAACCGGGCGATGCGGCAGAAGCATGGTGCAGTCTTGTACGGGAAAAAGGCCTTGAAGCACTGCCCTGGAACCAGGCTTGTTCCGACTTCATGACACGGGCGCAGTTTTTTGCCTCCCGCACGGACGCATCTTCCGACACTGATCCGGCACAGCTTGCAAAAGACTGCAGCCAGTGGCTTGCACCTTTCATTACAGGAGGGCGCCTTTCACCGGAAACCGTTCTTGAAGCACTGCGCTACCGGCTTGACGGGGCCGCCATAGACAGACAAGTGCCGCAAGTTCTTGTTCTTTCCAACGGGCGCAAAGGGCGTCTTCATTACGAAACCGTAAATTCTGCAGAAGGTCCCGTTCCGGTGCTTGAAATAATCATCCAGCAGATGTTCGGTGTTTTTGAAACTCCCAAAGTTCTTGGTGTTCCGGTTCTGCTCCGTCTTCTTTCTCCTGCAAGGCGCCCTCTGCAGGTTACCCGGGACCTTGAATCTTTCTGGCAGAACACATGGCCCCAGATCTGCAAAGAAATGAAAGGCCGCTATCCGAAACACAACTGGGACTACACCCGCCCTGACCCGGAATAAGTTTTCACCATGAAAATGCAATAGAATTCATGGGTTCAAAACATTATAATCAAGTCATGAACAATTCCACTGACTATACCGACCGTACTGCACAAGCTTTTGCGCGGCTTTACGGCATCATCAAAACTTTGCGTGCTCCCGGCGGCTGCCCATGGGACCGGGAACAGACACCTCTTACAATGCGCGGTGATCTTCTGGAAGAAGCTTACGAAGCCGTTGATGCAATCAATCAGAATGATCCCTCTCATGTTCGGGAAGAACTGGGCGACGTTTTTCTGAACACTTCCATGATCGGGTACATGTATGAACAGCAGAATCAGTTTCTGCTTGCGGATTCACTGGAAGAAGTTTCCGACAAACTTATCCGCCGTCATCCTCACGTTTTTCCGCAGTCAGAAGGACAGGAAGCAGCCATTGAAGGCGGCGCAAAAACTTCAGAACAAGTGCTGAACCAGTGGGATGCCATCAAACGCGGGATAGAAGGCCGCGGCACGGACAAAAGCGTTCTTGACGAAGTTCCGGAAGGTTTTCCGCCATTGCAGAAGGCTTACAAAATGCACAAAAAGGCCGCAAAACAGGGTTTTGACTGGAATACGGCAGAAGACGTTTTTGACAAACTTCAGGAAGAACTTGGCGAACTTAAGGAAGCCGTTGCAGAAAGAGACGCTTTTGCGGCAGAACATGAGGCAGAAATTTCCGCCGCAAAAGAATCCTCTCCTGACGGTGCCGTAAAATTCATGGAAGCAAAACAAAACGCCGTAGAAGACGAACTTGGTGATGTTCTTGCATGCATTGTAAACATTGCACGCCATCTGGGAGTCAATCCGGTACTTGCAATGGAACGCAGCAACAGCAAATTCTACCGCCGTTTTTCCTTTGTTGAACAGAAAGCCCGTGAAGCCGGAAAATCTCTTAAAGAATGCACTCTTGAAGAAATGGACACCTGGTGGTGTCAGGCAAAAGAAGCAGAGGCGGACTGATTCCTGTGGAAAAATTAACCGGTGTGCAGTATAATTTTTGAACAAACTAAAACAGTAACAGAAAGGGCATCATTATGAAAAAAAGCAGATTGCGGTTTTTTGCATTGTTCAGCATTTCGCTGATGATTTTTACACTTTTTTCATGCGGATCTACTCCCGAAGAAGAACCGGAAGAAATTGTTGTTCCGGAACCGGTTTTGCCACAATCAGTAACAGTTGTCCCTGCCGCACTGGAATTGACGGAAGGAGAAACTGCCGGGCTTTCAGCAAAAGTCAGTCCTTCTGATGCTGAGTACTCAAAAATCACCTATTCATCAAGTGATTCCCTTGTTGCAAAAGTTTCTGAATCAGGTGTTGTAACTGCAGTTTCTCAGGGATCGGCAACAATCACAGTTTCTGCGGATGGAGTCTCTGCAAAAGTTCCTGTTACAGTTCTGCATCTTACGGTTTATCCTGAATCAATCACTGTAACACCGGCTTTTTTTGAACTTACAGAAGGAGAAAGTGCCGACCTCAAGGCAGAAGTAAATCCTTTGGACGCAGAATATTCAGGGATTGTTTTCAGTTCAAGCAATCCCCTTGTTGCAGAAGTTTCTGAATCAGGAACAGTAACTGCAGTAAAACGCGGAACAGCAGAAATTACAATTAAAGCGGATGATGTTTTCGCGGTGATTCCGGTTACAGTTGTTCCGCGCATAATCGACATTGAAACAGAAGGACAGTTTGCACTTCTGGCAGAAGGAACTGACGGAACCTGCGGCCCCGACGGAGTTTATGCAACTTTCGGCATGTTCCCGCAAACCGTCAAAGCAGATGACATCGTTCTTTCTGAAGAACCGGAAGAAAGCGGCTATTACCGCGGAGACGACGGCTGTCTGTACGCAAGACTTGATTCTGCAAGCCCTTATCACGCATACGCATTCAGCAACGGAGAAAAAATCGCCGGAGACACGGTTTATTACTTCAAAATGGAGCCCATCAAATGGCGTGTTCTTTCTGATGATTACGAAGGCGGAAAACTGCTTTCTGCAGAAAATGTCCTCATCAACATGACTTTTTATCCCAACTACCGCATTGTGCGCACAATTGAAGAAGAAGCTGTTCAGCCCAACAACTACGAACACAGCATGATCCGTGCATATCTGAACGGACTGTCTTTCGTGCGCAAATACAGTGACGGAGCAGAAGAACTTACCAACAGCGTTTTTGAGGATGCAGGTTTTCTTCAGGCTGCATTTACTCAGGGTGAACAGGAACACATTGCTCTGACAGACGTGGACAATTCCGAGGCAACAACTGCTGACTTTGCTGCGGCTCTTGAACCTGCTTCCGAATATGTTTCTGCTGACACACAGGACAAAATCTTCCTCCTGAGCCTTGAGGACGTTACAAACCCTGAATACGGTTTTGCAGGAACAGAAACCGATGATCCGGCCCGCTACCGCACTGTTACCGACTATGCCCGTGCCATCGGTGCATGGACAAGCGTTGCTCCTGAATCAGACGGAACAGGACGCTGGTGGCTCCGTTCACCTTACGGCGTTTACTTCAACTTTGCACGCGCTGTTTTCCGCGAAGACCTTGCAAGCGTATGTTATTACGTAAACCTTTCTGACGTGGGAGTTGTTCCTGCACTGGTTTACATAGACTAATCAGTTTTTTTTGGGTATATTTTTAAAGAACTGACATTAGATTTGATTTTTTTCAGAGGTATTCATGAATAATTTTCCCCGTCTTGATGACGACGATGAAGAAACAAAAAATACGGAACAGAAACCGCAGGAACAGGACGCATTTGCTGCAAAATTCCTCAAGACACGCCAGATTCTTCTCAGCGGAGAAGTGAATAAAGAACTTGCAGAGAAAATCGTACGCCAGCTTCTGATTCTTGAAGCTGAATCCGATGAGCCTATCCGCATTTTCATCGATTCTCCCGGAGGAGACGCTGATGCCGGTTATGCCATTTTTGACATGATCCGCTTTATCAACGCACCTGTATACACAATCGGAATGGGTCTTGTTGCAAGCGCCGCAGCACTTATTCTGCTTGCCGCGCCCAAGGAACGCCGCATCGGTCTTCCGAACAGCCGTTACCTGATTCATCAGCCTTTGAGCGGAATGAAAGGTACCGCTACAGAAATCGAGATCCATGCACAGGAAATCGAAAAACTCCGTGAAAAAATCAACCGCCTTATTGCGGAAGAAACCGGCAAACCCTTTGAACAGGTATGCAAAGACACAGACCGTGATTATTGGCTCAACGCTTCCGAATCAATCGAGTACGGTCTGCTGAGCAAAGTGGTTTCATCACGCAAAGAACTGTAGTGGAAAACCCGGATTTTTTATCAACCCAACTCATTACCTACATTGGCAACAAACGCGCCCTTCTGCAGCAAATCTCGGAAGCGGTGCGTTTTTGTTGTGCACGGCTGAACAAAGAAAAATGCGTTACAGCTGACATTTTCAGCGGTTCCGGTTCGGTTGCAAGACTTTTGAAGCAATTTTCCTCAGAACTTTATGCAAACGACCTGGAAGCTTATTCGGCACTGATAAACCGCTGCTATCTTTCAAACATTTCTGATTTTGACGCGGCCCTTTGGAATGATTTTGCGCAGAAACTGGAACGTCTTGCCGAAGAAAAGCCATTTGAAGGAATCATTTCCCAAAACTACGCGCCGCACAACGACAATCTTATTACAAAGGACACACGGCTTTTTTACACCCGGGAAAATGCTCTGTTCATAGATTCATGCCGCCATTACATTGACGAAATCGGTATTCCGGAAGACTTCAAGAAGTTTTTTCTTGCACCGCTGCTTACGGAAGCTTCTGTTCATGTGAATACAAGCGGAGTTTTCAAAGGTTTTTACAAGGATCCGGAAACAGGAATCGGAACATTCGGCGGCGCAGGCAAAAACGCCCTTTCCCGAATTATGGGCAAAATCCGGCTGAAGGCACCTGTACTGAGCAATTATCAGTGTCCGGTTTTTGTAAGCCAGTGCAGAGCGGAAGATTTGTGCAGTTCGTTGCCGGCTCTGGACATTGCTTATCTTGATCCGCCATACAACCAGCATCCTTACGGGTCGAATTATTTCATGCTGAACGTGATTCTTGAGAACAGACTTGAAGAAAACATCAGCAAAGTTTCGGGAATTCCTGCAAACTGGAACAGATCCGCATTCAACCGGCGGACAGAAGCTTTGTCATCGCTTGAAAAAGTAATCCGTTCCCTGAATGCGCGATTCATCATCATTTCCTACAATTCAGAAGGATTCATCACTTTTGAGCAGATGATCCGCATGCTGGAACAATTCGGCACAATCCGCACTGAAGAAATCACATACAGTGCCTTCAAAGGCAGCAGAAATCTTGCAAACCGCAACCTGAATGTAAAAGAATTTCTTTTCATCCTTGAAAAACAGTTGTAATCCACATCAACCTATTCAGTAAAATTCCAAAATCTGCTATATTTATTCGGTATGAACTTTGATTTGACTGAAGAAATTAGAAATCAAATTATTTTCGCAATGGAAGATCAAGGCACTTCATACGTTTTTGATGCTGTGCAGTTGAAAACCGTTCCTGCAAAGGATTTTCCTGCAGATGAAGACCGTTATTATAGCATTCCGGGGTGGGATTCCATGAGCGGCTTCAGACTGATGGAACGTTTTGTTGATTTGCTGCGCAATCCCATGGCAAGAGAATCTTTGCGCGGAGTTTTATATTCCGGACGGGGAGTTTTTAAGGGATTTAAGCTGGTTCTAAAAGAATATCCTGAGGTGGAACGCCTCTGGCATTCCTTCAAAGACCGCTCAATGAATCAGACAATAGTCTCCTGGTACAATGCACTTTTGGAATCATGGGGACTTGAGCACTTGGAAGAAGAGCCTGATGACGATGCGGAACTGGTTCACGATGATTTTGTATTTCGTGTTCCTGCCTCCGAAACTGATGAAGATGCAATTTTTTTGTGCGCATCATTGTTCGTAAAAGAGCTTGAAGACATTCATCCCGGAGAGCCGGGCAGAGTTATTTCTGAGTTATGGGAAAACCAGCGCTATGCTTTTTCTGAAGAATCAGAGTATGTGATGCTGGCTGAAACAGTGGACGGCGATTTTGCCGGCTGTATTACTGTGGGGTTCGGTTCCCAATCAAATGCACACACCGGCGTTCTGACCAGTTTGTATGTTATGCCTAGGTACAGAGGTCTTGGTGTGGGGCGCGTTCTTGTTGAGAAGTGTCAGGAAGAACTGCATGAAAAAGACGTTCAATGGATTTTGACCGGAAGTTCGGCAATTCCTGCCGGTGCGGCAACGATGCTTTCAAAATGCGGCTTTGAACCTATGGGAACCGGTTTGATTTTGAACCTTGCAGACTAGGACTATTTTTTTAAGGAGATTTCCATGACCGACGAGCAGTTGGAAGGACGTTTTGTAGAGCTGCTTCAGAATGCAGTTGAAAAGGTAAAAACAGAAGAAGATCCGGTTGCATTGAACCGTTTGAGAAAATTATTCAAGAAACATGTTCCCTTTGCTTTGCGCATGTATGTTGCTGCTTATTTCGTAAAAAAAGCAGCTGAAGGCGGAAACCACCGGGATTCATACCGCAACAAAAGAGATTCTGAACGTCAGTTCAACAACAGAAAGCGTTTTGCTGCTGAAGAAAATGCAACAGCAGAAACAGCTTCTGAACCGGCAGCACGCCGCAACAACCGCGCAGAGCGCACAGCAGAAGGACGTCCTGAGCGCGAAGCAACACCCCGCGTTACAATTCCCCAGGACAAAGCACAGATGCTTTTCATCAGCATCGGACGCAACCGCCGCGCATATCCCCGCGACTTTATTTCAATGATTGTTCAGAACACAGAAGTTCCGCGCGAACGCATCGGCGACATCCGCGTTCTTGACAACTACTCTTTCGTGCAGCTTTATGCAGAAGACTGTGCCGGTGTAATTGAAGCACTGAACGGTTTTGAATACCGCGGACGCAAACTTTCTGTAAGCTATGCACGCAAAAAGGAAGAAACTGCAGCAGACGCTGATACAATTCCTGCCGATGCTGACAACACAACTTACGCAAACCACGAAACTGCGGTTACAGATGATTACGCAGCAGCCCAGAAAGCTTTTGCAGAAAATGCAATGGAAGATTCAGGCAATTCATCTGAATATCTGGTATAAGTTTTTGCCGGACATCACATTTTGCAGTTTGTCCGGTCAGCAGATTCTTTGTTCTGCCGGCCGGATCTGATTCCCAAATCCACGGCTCGCTCTCGGGAGGCACAATGGTTCAGATTGTCCGTCACCAGACCGGTTACCTTAGTACAAACACTTATTTCGTTTTTGATTCAAAATCAGAAAATCCCTATTTTTTCGTTGTTGATCCCGCCGGCGAGGAAGAAACCGTTGCGCTGGTTGAACAGCACTCCAAGACAATCGGTCTTGAGCCGGTTGCCTTTGTTCTGACTCATTCCCACTTTGACCATCTGAGTGCACTGCCTTTTCTGTGTACCCGCTTTCCGGAAGCACAGGTTCTTATCCACAAAGCGGAAGAAAGCTGGCTGGGTCCGCAGGCTTACATTGACCACAGAGAAGAATTTTATAAACTGGACATGAGTTTCTGGGTTGATGAAGTGGAACAGAAATCGGGACGGAAACTGCCGCAACCTACAGGCTTTCTTGAAGAAAACCAGGTTCTGCCTTTTGCAAAAGACTGGCAGATTCTGGAAACGCCGGGTCACAGCAAAGGCTCCGTCAGTCTTTATAACCGGAAAGCAGCGCTTTTGATCTGCGGAGACACAATGTTTGCAGGCGGCGGAATAGGACGCACGGATCTGACCGGCGGGGATTACCCCACTTTGTGCCGGAGTCTTGGAAAACTGTGCAGACTGCCGCCAGAAACTGAAGTTTTTCCGGGGCATGGTCCCAAAACCACAATCGGCCGGGAAACTGCCGTGTTCCACCAAAACTGATTTTGTTCCCCGTGGGGAGAGGTGCTGTCCGGTCGGGAAATTCTATTTCTGCTGTCTGAACACACGGCAACAGAAATTGTAGATTCCGCTTGAAATTGCAGGATCTCCGTGATCGCTGCCGGGGATTTCCCACCAGACATGGGAAACTTTGTTTTCTTCAAATATTTTGTGGTATGACGCAGGAAAACTGCCTACAACGCTGTCTTTATCCCCGGCACAAAGCATTACCAGTTCGGGCGCCGGCTTCTCTGCAGAAAACTGCATTTCTGCTTTTGAAAACTGGCCTGCATGGAACATGGCAAAATCCTTTGCTTCCACAAGTCCGGGTGCCGGCGCAATTGCCCCGACCCATCCGAAAAGTTCCTGCCTGTACAAAGCGCAGGCCAAAGCTTCTCTTCCGCCCATTGAAAAACCGGTTATTGCAGTGTTTTCGCGGCCTTCTTTTACAGACCAGTTTTTTGCCACAAATGGCATGATGCTTTTTACAAGATCATCTATAAAATTGTCATAACAGGCTACATTTTCCGCATCAATTGCAGTACAGTTCGCCCGGTCTTTGCTTGTGTACATGAAGGGGAAAACTACAATCATTTCTTCTGCTGCACCGGAGGCGATCATGTTGGTGATGGTCACAGCGTTGCCGGCCTTTTTTTCGCCTACCATGCTGTTTTCATCGCCGAAAATGCCGTGCAGCAGATACAGAACCGGATATTTTTTTTCTGCACTGTAACCGGGCGGCAAAAGCACATTCATGGCTTTTTCTTTGCATGCTGTTTCGGACCAATAATTTGCATGGATCAAAGTGCCGTAACTTCTGTGTTCATCATAGGATAAAAATTCTTTTGGACACAGAATACTAATTCCGTTTTCTGCAGTCAGTGACTGGTTTTCTGTTCCGGTGCCGTCACCGTTATTTTCCGCTGCAGGACTGCATCCTGAAGCAAACATTGAAGTTGTCATTTTTTCTCCTTTAGAAACACCGCGTTAGCGGCGAGCCACGGATAGCGAGAATAATCAGTTTGTTCGCGCGGTGGTTTTTTCAAGTTTTTGTGGTTTTCTTACACATTCATATTTCATTGGAACAGTTTGTGCAGATGTTTCGACTCCGCTCAACATGACAGGGTGTCAGCATTTGCAGAGCTCACTCCGCTCAACATGACAAAATAGGTGTGCCACACTGACAAAACGGGTGTATCACACTGACAAAACATCTGCATTCGCTGCGCTCATTCCAAAAGGCTTTTTACATCATGATAATTCATGCTTCTTGATTCAAAAGAAAAACCTTCTGCAATTTTCTGAAGATTTTTTGAAGCAAGTTCCACATTTTTATCAATAAGGATTTTGCCGCGTTCTTCTGAAGCACCGGTTACAGGGTTTTCGCCCCAGCTTCCGACAGGCACCTTATCCTTTTGCAATCTGCTCATATCAACAAGTTCCGGCCGCAAAGCCAAAACCAAAGAAGTTTCGTTCGCCGCCGCGTGATCTGTCATAATGCCTTCTTTGTCTGTGTAACCAAGATCCCACAAAGTATAAGCCTGAAGACCGTATTTCTCTGCGTATGCCCCTTTCAGTTCTGCAAAAGTATTTGTAGAAGGACCGTGTCCATGGGCAACAACTGCTTTAAAACCCGCTCTGGCAAGATTCTGCATGATTCTGTCCAGCATTGAAACGAAAATTTCTTTTTCAACGTAATAAGAACTGCCTTCCAGCTGCTGAGCCTTGCCTTCTTCAAAACTGAAATAATCCATTCCGTAATAAGGTTTTCCGTCAACACAAGTTTCATAATCAGGGCCAAGAAAAAGCATGGGAAGAACAATTCCTCCGATTTTTTCTGCAATCTTTTCCATTATCCCCTTTGACTGCAGTCCGTCAGCTCCCAAGGGCATGTGCAATCCGTGCCACTCCAAAGTTCCCAAAGGCAAGTAAGCAACAGGAAAACTGTTCAAACTTTCCAAAAATTCTTCGGGTCTCATTTCTTCATATAAGATTTTCATAAGAACTTTCTCCTGCTGCAAAAAAAATGCTTTAGTTCCCGCCGGATTGCTTTGAACTGCTTCGGGAATCTTAGTCCATGAATTCAAAAGAATGGAAGTTTGCCATCCAAAGGCTTTTTTCCGGCACAAAACTGTCTTCTGTAAGGCCGATGAAAGCCAAATCATCAAAAAGGAATGAACGCATTACCAGACCCTGACCATGTTTATAGAAGAAATCAGTCATCATCCAGTTGTGTCCGTTTGCATAGTCCGAAACCGGGTACGGAATTGTTCCTGTGCAGCCAAAATCACCGTTGAATTCATCCTGAACGTCAGAATCATTGTACCAGGACAAGGAGTCCAAATCCACGTCATAGCCGGCCGCATTGTTTATGCAAATGTAAACCCACATGGCATAATCCAAGCCAAGTGAATCTTCATCGCCGCCAACATCGGTAAACAATGTGTAATAAAGTTCCGCATCCAGATCACCTGCGCTGATTTCAAAAGCCTGTGTGACTGCAAGACTTTCGTTCGGTTCAACTTCTTTGATTTTCATCCAAGGCGTAACGCAATACGTTACATCAAATTCTTCTTCAGATTCTGCAATTTTGAATCTTGAACCCATGATGTCTGCAAAACAGACACTCTGAATCAGCATGAACAGTGCTGAAGCAACTAACAAACTTTTCTTTGATACAAACACAATTTTCTCCTTGTTCCCGTGTTTTTTGGGACAGACTTTTTCCGTTCGCGTT
>JAKSTU010000056.1 GCA_024402435.1 Treponemataceae bacterium | reverse complement strand
GAATCTGTACTCATATTCTGGCATTTGAGAACAACAGCGAAGTAATCTGGTTTGAGGGCAACTGGTCCGATTATGCGGAATGGCGCCGCAAGCAGCTGGGTGCTGATGCAGACCGCCCGCACAAGACGATTTACCGCAAAATGACGCGCTAGAAGTTTGAGGCACGGTGTTTTCGGCACTTCCGCTGCTGATACTTGACGTGAATGCTCTCATCATGTAGTATGGGAGCATAACTCGGGGGTGTAGCTCACCTGGCTAGAGCGCTTGCATGGCATGCAAGAGGTAAGGGGTTCAAGTCCCCTCATCTCCACTTAAGTCCTGTAGATTTTCTGCAGGACTTTTTTTTCGCTTTTTTTTGATTATCCCGGTCGGAATTTGCCCGAAGTGAGTTTGGATCAGAAATGATGGACTTGGGGTATAAAAGGAATCAATCCGTTATGGCAGAAAAAAAATCTTTGGGGCGGGCGTTCAGACTCGCATTTCCCAAGACAATTCCCGTTCTTACAGGCTTTCTCGTTTTGGGCGTGGCTTACGGCCTTTTGATGAGTTCCCGCGGTTACGGTCCTTTCTGGTCACTGCTTTTCGGTGCCACTGCTTTTTGCGGAAGCATGCAGTTTGTTGCCGTAACTTTTTTGACGGGTGTTTTCCAGCCTTTCCAGGTTTTTCTCATGACGCTTATGGTCAATGCCCGCCATCTGTTTTATGGTCTTTCAATGCTGCAGAAGTACAAAGGTGCCGGGAAATTCAAGTTTTTCCTGATTTTTCTGATGTGTGACGAAACTTTTGCAATCAATTCTTCGGTGGAAGTGCCGGAAGGTGTGGACAAAAAGGATTTTTATTTTGCAGTTTCGGTTTATGATTATTCTTATTGGCTGATTTCCAGTTTTTTGGGCGGCGTAATCGGAAACTTTTTTACGATCAACACGACGGGACTGGATTTTGCTCTTACGGCACTTTTTGTGGTGCTTTTCATAGAGCAGCTTAAGACTCGGAAAAATGCTGTGTCCGGCATAATCGGAATCGGGGCGGCGTCTCTGGCTCTTCTGCTTTTCGGGGCAGACCGTTTTGTTATTCCGGCCATGGGAATTATTCTTCTGGTTCTTCTTGTGTGCAGCAAACCGATTGAACGTCTTGATACCACGCATGAAAAAGGAAACTTTGAAAAATGAGACTGGATACTTTTCAGACACTGGGAATACTTGCCTGCGTTGTGGCGGGGACAATGCTCACCCGTTTTCTTCCTTTTCTGCTGTTTCCCGAAAACAAAAAAACACCGAAGCTGGTTGCGTATCTGAGTACGACAATTCCTGCCGCAATGATGGGTCTGCTGGTGGTTTACTGCCTTAAGGGAGTTTCTGTGACAAGCTGGCCTCATGGGCTTCCGGAAGTGATTGCAATTGCCGTGACTGCAGGGCTTCATCTTTGGCGGAAGAATGTGCTGCTGAGCATCGGGGTTGGAACTGTGCTCTACATGGTGCTTGTTCAGCTGGTTTTTGTATGAAATTTTTCCGCCGCCCGCTCAATCTTAAGTGGAGCATCTCGCTTGTAAGCATTGCTTTTTCTCTGGTGCTGGCACTGCTGATTGTAATGTTCAGTTTCTGGTGGTTCCGTTCCGTAACAAGACAGAACATGGTAAAGACAAGTGAGTTCAATCTGCAGCAGACTGAAGCTTTTGTGGGACGGCAGCTTTCCGCGGTGCAGACTTTGATCCGCTGGTGCAACATGAACCGGCATATTTCAGATTTTTTCACTACGGACACTTTTGACCGTCAGAAAAGTCTGGATGTTTATGACAGATTTGTGGAGGAACTGCGGAACTGTCCGGCGGCACTTTACATAAACCGCTTTGTTGTTGCGGGGCTGAACGGAAAAATGGTACAGGCTGGAAGCGGAACCACGCAAAGCCGGCCTTTGAACCGGGAAACACTGGCGCATCTTGTGGATCTTCAGAACCCTGCAACCCTTTCTTTTGATACAATTGTTTCCGATCCTTTGAGTTATGATGACAACGATCTTGTAATTCCGATTGTTCAGCCTGTGTACAATCTGTATTCAGGTGAACTGATCGCATATGCTTATATTGCGGTTTCTGTCCAGCTTTTTACTGACCAGATAAAGAATTATCAGCTTCCGGCAGATTCTCTGATTCTTCTGGAACTTTCCGGATCTGACGGAAGGCACACTTACAGAATCAACAGCAATTCACTGGAAGAAATACCCCTGAGTTTCAGCGCGGACAATCCGGACTCGATTGAAACCAACAGAAGCAGCACTTTTGTAGGGCGGGTCCGCTATCAGGGAATGAATCATATTTTTGTGAAATACCGTTTTGAAAACAACAAAGCAAATCTTGTGCAGATTCTTTCTGCACAGCAGGATTCAAGTCAGACACGTTTTTTTGTGCGTCTGATCATCTGGGTTTTTGCGGCTCTGATTGTGTTTGCACTCCTTCTGCGTTTTATTCTTTCTTATCTTGTAACAAAGCCTGTGGATCAGCTTACGAAAAGACTCAGCCTTATTTCTGAGGGTGATTTTTCTGAAGACAAGTCGATTTTGTGGGACAATGAGCTTGGCGAAATCGGACAGGGAATAAACAATCTTTCTCAGAACATTCAGACTCTGATGGACAAAGCTGTGGAAAACGAAAAGCAGAAACGTGAATATGAATTCAAAATTCTGCAGAATCAGATAAATCCCCATTTCATGTACAACACTCTCAATTCAATCCGATGGATGGCCACAATTCAGAAGGCGCCGGGTATTGCGGAAATGGTCACTTCTTTTGCAAGTCTTCTGCGCAATATTGCAAACAATACGGACGAAACTATTCTTTTAAGTGATGAACTCAGTCTTCTGGACGATTATTTCATTGTTCAGAAATATCGTTACGGCGGCTCCATTACCATGGAAGTGAATGTTGAAGAACCTGAACTTCTTCAGGCGAGAATTCCGCGTTTTACTTTGCAGCCGCTTCTTGAAAATGCGATTTATCACGGAATTGAACCGAAAGGAAATGCGGGCTGCATAAATGTTGACGTGCATCAGCCCACAGACTGCAAAAACTGTGTTATCATCGATATAACGGATGACGGACTGGGAATGACTCCGGAACAGGCGGCAACAGTGCTGATGAATACTCCTTCCGGAAAGGGCAATCTTTTCAGGCATGTGGGTGTTTCCAATGTTCATCAGAGGCTGAAACTGGTTTTCGGGCAGGAATACGGACTGAGTGTTGAAAGCGAACCGGGAGTTTTTACACGGGTCAGTGTGCGGATTCCGTTTGACAGGGAGAACTGCAGTTGAAGAAGATAATAATCGTTGATGATGAAATGCTGGTTCTTGTGGGAATCAGTTCAATGATTGACTGGAATGCTCTTGATGTGCAGATTGCAGGAACTGCCCACAACGGACAGCAGGCTTTGGAACTGATTGAGCGTGAAAAGCCGGACATTGTGCTTATAGACATCAACATGCCGGTAAAAAACGGATTGGACACAGCCCGGGAATGCAGGGAAAAGTTCGGTCAGCTGCCGGTTTTTATCTTTTTGACAAGTTACGAAGAGTTTTCTTTTGCAAAGGCTGCCATAGAAATTCAGGCGGTGGATTATCTTATCAAAATTTCTCTGACACAGGAGCAGCTGACTGCGGCAGTGCAGAAAGCCTGCAGACAGATTGATGAACTGCTGGAACGGAACAAGCCGGCGGGCATTGGAGATTCTTCTGCGGACGGTGCGGCTCCGGGCGTTTCTGCTCCTTCGGCCAGCAGCATTTCTTTCAAAGAGCGTTTCTTTTTCAGACTGATTCACGATTCCTTTGATACTCAGGAACAGATGGAATCAGCAACGGTTGAACTGAAAATTGATTTGTCCGCCAGCCGATATGTTGTGGCGTCAATGGAAGTGGTTTTTGACAACCGGGAAATGGATGAAGAATCATTGGGCAAACTTTATGCAAGCACTGTAAAAACTGCCGCCGAAACTGTTTCCAGATTCGTGCGCTGCAACACTGTCTGCCTGGATCTGCGGCATTTTGCGCTGATAATGTTTTTTGATGCAGATTCTCCTGCGCTTCTGAACAAGGAACTGGAGCGGATTTTCGCCACTGTTCATGATGTTGTTTATTCTTACTTCAGTGTGGAGTTGCGTTGTGCCGTGGGTTCCGTGGAAAAAACACCGGCAGGAATAAGTGCTTCGTATCAGAACGCGAAAAATGTGGCGGTTCTTATGCCGGCTGAAGAAAGTCTTGCTTTTGCGGCGGACAGTTCTTCAACTTCTGCAACGATGCCTTCGGAATGGGAGTCACGGCTTTCCGAGCTGAAAAAAAATGCGGAAAATGCTTTTGAGCGGCTGGATCCGAAAGAAGCGGAATCTGCTTTGTCAGGGCTTTATGAGTGCCTTGAAAAGGAAGTTCCGCCTGGAAACCAGCAGAGAATTGAAGCAATGGATTCAGCGTGTACAATGCTTTATGCGGCTTTGTCACTGATTCCTGACGGTCCCGAAATGCTGGAAGGCATTTTTGCGGACAAAGCGGATTCTTACCGTTCAATTTACCGGCTCCGTTCTACTTCTGAAATTCTTGACTGGCTGAAGATTTTTTCTGAAGGAATAAGCAGTCTGCTTCAGGAAAAACGGACCACTTACAAAGACCACATTCTTCAGACAGTGCGGGAATACATCAACATAAACATTTACAAGCGTCTTTCTCTGAACGATGTGGCAAGTGTCTTCGGTTTTACGCCTAATTATCTGAGTCAGCTTTTTTCCAAATCAGGAGAAAGCAGTTTTGTAGAATATGTTACGGCACAGAAAGTTGCGGAGGCTCAGCGGCTTTTGGCGGGTGACCCGAATCTGAAAATTTACGAACTTGCGGACAGGCTGGGCTTTGAAAGTGCTTTTTATTTCAGCACTGTGTTCAAGAAAGTTACTGGCTGTTCCCCGTCGGAATACAGAGAAACGCTTTGACGCCTTTCTTTCCGATTTTTCAGAAAGTCGGATTTCATTCAAACCTCATAGGCAGTTTTTCTGCTTGGCTACATAATTCAATCTCGCTAAAATGACGTCATGATTGAAGAAAAGAACTTTCGTGAATATTTTGATGAAAACGGCTGTTTTTGTCGTGAATCAAGGCTTTATTTCGGTCAGTGCACCGGAAACAATAAAATGAGTCTGCAGGAAATTCTGCTTTTCACTTCTGATACTGCTGTGGAAGATTATTATCTTCGCGGGCTCAGCTGGGGATTTTTGTACGAACGTGGTTTTGTCATCATGCTGGCAAGACTTTCTCTGGCAATTGAACGGCTTCCTTCTGCAAACGAAGAAATTCTTCTGCGTACTTGGGAGGAGGCTCCTCAGGGGCTGCAGCTGACCCGCTCTTATCATATGACTACAGCAGAGGGCAAAACTCTGCTTCGCGGTCACAGTACGTGGCTTGTGGTGAATCCCGAAACACGGCGGATCATCAAGCCGGATCAGTTTACTATCCGTCCGGTGCCGACATATTCAGAACCGTTTCCGGGAATTCCCTGCGGAAAAATCACGCCTCCTGACAATGCCACTCTGGTGGATGAACGGAGAATCGGCTGGTCAGAAATGGACGGAAACCGGCACATGAACAATTCCCGTTACGGAGCTTATGCTTCTGACTGTCTGCCGGAAAAATGGCGGGAAGAAACGCCAAAAAACATTCGTTTCAATTTTTCAAAGGAAGCTGTTCTGGGAGAAAAAGTTCAGCTTTACTGCAGCGAAATTGAAGAAAAAAAACAGGTAATCATTACCATAAAGCAGGATAATGTTACCTGTTTTGAAGCTGAATTCAGCTATTAGTTTTTGTGCCGTGCGGCTTTGTCATTCTGAGCAGAGCGATTTTGCCGAAGAATCTATGCAAAGCGTTGTAGAAGTTTGGGAAGATGTTTCGACTCCGCTCAACATGACAAAGCGGGGCATTCGTTGCTTTCATCGGCTTCTGAATCAGGCTGTCATGCAAAATCTTTGAGCTGTTTCTGAATGCACATCTTCTGCCGGTTTGCAACGATGTAGCTGCCGAACATCATGGTAAGTGAATCGATTGCAGCCGCAAAAGCACAGATGATCGGCATTGCAGGTTTGAGCAGAAGATATCCTGCTTCAAAACCGCGTCCGTATCTTGCACAAAGAATCATCAGAATCATATAAGTTCCGCCGGAAGGAATTGCTCCCAGAAGGAAGGAAGTGAGTATTGAAAAACCTGCAATCCAAAGCAGGTCGCTCATTACAATTCCGAGACTTGAGTATGAGCGGACAATCACGATGAACGAAATAGCCGTTGTTAGGGCGGTTCCTCCACGTGCAAAAATGCTGAAAAGGGGAACTGTAGTTTCGCAGCAGCGGCGTTTTATTCCCAGGCTGTTGTATGCATGTTTGATGGAAACTGCCAAAGTCAGGTTTGTGTTTCCTGAGAAGAATGCAGTCAGTATGGATGCAATGCAAGTATAAAGAATGCGCCATGGATTTTTTTCCTTGCAGATGAGCATTGTAATCAGAGGATAAATAATCACTGCAATTACAAGGAAAAGCCCCAGAAGAAGAAGAATCAGCTGTGTATAAAGTCCGCTTGAAAAAATGCTTCTGTATGAAATGATCCACACAATACCGAAAGCGAGAAAACCGATGGTAAGAATGTCCATAAAAAAGCTGAGTATGGAAAAACAGACTCTGGACAAAGAATCCAGAACTGTTACTGCCGGTTTTGAAACACTGCGGTCTGCGGCACAGCCCATTCCGGCAAAACAGGCAAAAAGAAGGACTGGCAGAAGGTATACACCGTCGGAAAGGGATTTGAAAGCAGATGTAGGAATCAGCGAAAGAATGTTTTCTGAAATTTCCAGAGAAACTGCGTCTGTTACCCGGTCTACGGAAATCGGGATTCTGGGCAGTTTGAACAGATATACGGAAGCAATTCCCAATGCAGTAAAGGCAACAGTAGAAATAACTGTAATAAGGACAACACGAACCAAAGTGGAGACAAGAGCTTTTGATTCAAGAAGCTCGCATACACCGACGGTTACACTGAAAAAAAGCAGCGGAACAAGAACATACATTCCGCCGCGAACAAACATGTCACCGACAAAAGAAATAACATCAATGCCCTTTCCCAAAGATAAGGGCAAAACAAAGGCAGCCAGAAAACCCAAAGCGATGGCGGCTGTATACTTCATCCACAATTTCATGAAAAAAAGCATACTGAACGGAGTGCTTTAGGTCAACGATAAAATATGGTACACTCAGGGTATGATTGATTTGCAGAGCGAAAATTCCCAGCCGGTGAATGCTTTTCTTGTCGGGCTTTCTGATTTGCGTGAACTGCGGGGCCTGGCTGAAACATTGGGGCTTGTTCCTCAGTCAGAAATCCTGCTTTCTGAATTTGATCCTCATCCCAGATATCTTGTAGGAACCGGCAAAGCGGAAGAAATTGCCGCTGAAGCAGAAGAAGCCGGTGCTGATTGCATAATCTTTGATTTTGAACTTTCGCCGACTCATCAGCGGAACTGGGAAAAACTTGCGAAAATCCCGGTTTTTGACCGTCATGAAGTGATTCTCCGCATTTTTGCCCAGCGTGCCCGTACAAAAGAAGCCGTTCTTCAGGTTGAACTGGCCCGGCTGGAGTATTCTCTGCCGCGGCTTGCCCATTCTTACGGCGATATGGCCCGTCAGCGCGGCGGAAGTTACGGTTCCAAAGGTGCAGGTGAGACAAAGCTTGAACTGGATCGGCGCGGTGTTGAAGAGCGTATGTCAAAAATCCGCCGTGAACTGGACAAAGTTGTAAAGGAGCGGCAGACCATGCGCAAAAAGCGTGACAAAATCCCGCTTCCCTCCTGTGCTCTCGTAGGCTACACAAATGCAGGAAAATCCAGTCTTCTGAATGCACTGACCGGTGCTGCCGTTTATGTTGAAGACCAGCTTTTTGCCACTCTCGATCCTACTACAAGAAGGCTTTCTCTTGCTCAGGGCGCGGGCATTCTGCTAACGGATACCGTAGGATTCATCAGCAATCTTCCCCACAGTCTGGTCAACGCCTTCAAATCCACTTTGGAAGAAACTGTGGACGCGGATCTGCTTCTGATTGTACTTGATGCCAGCGATCCCAATGTTTTCTTTCAATACGCTACGGTTGTGTCCGTACTGGAAGAAATCGGAGCGGACACGGAAAATGCACTGATTCTCCTGAACAAGACGGATCTGGAATGCTCTCCTCTGCTTCTGAGCCGCCTGAAAGAAGAGTTTCCTGAAGCAATTCAGGTTTCTGCAAAAACAAAATCCGGTTTTGACAGTCTTTTTGAACGGATTTCTACCGCACTTCTGGGAACTCCGCGGAATTATCGCATTCCTCTGGAAAATCAGGCTCTGGTATCCCAAGTGCACAAATCAGGTACAGTTCTGAAAGAAGAATGGCTTGATGACTGCATTATGCTTGAAGCCCGTATTTCAGGCAAAACACTGGCTTTGTTGGAGCCTTTTTTGGTATAATCACGGAACATTCACTTTCAGTTGAGGTAAGTATGAAAAAAATCATCTCGGGCAAAGTCCGCGAAGTATATGATCTTGAAGACGGCCGCATGGTCATCGTGACAACAGACCGCATTTCTGCTTTTGACGTAATTCTTCCTACAATGATTACAGACAAGGGCAAAGTATTGAATGCTCTTTCAAATTTCTGGTTTGAATACACTGGCGACATTGTAAAAAATCACATGATTTCTTCTGATTTGAAAGACATGCCTGCAGAGTTCCAGAAACCGGAATTTGAAGGCCGCACTATTCTTGTAAAGAAGCTTAAAATGCTGCCCTATGAAGTAATCGTACGCGGATACATGTTCGGTTCCATGTATGAGGCTTACAAAAAAGGCGAACCTTTCCTGGGACACGCTTTTGACCGTGAATACAAACAGGCTGAAAAACTTTCAGAGCCGATCGTTACTCCCAGCACAAAAGCTGCAGAGGGACACGACATCAACGTTACTCTTGAATACATGAAAAACGATCTGGGTGAAAAACTGGGTACGCAGATTGAGCAGACTGCACTGGCAATTTATAAAAAATGTTATGAGCATGCCTTCAAAAACGGCATTATCATTGCCGATACTAAATTCGAGTTCGGTCTTGATGAAGAAGGAAATCTTGTGCTTGCTGACGAAGTTCTTACACCCGATTCTTCAAGATTCTGGGATTTGAGCAAATATGCTGAAGGATCAAGTCCTGCCAGTTATGACAAACAGTTTGTGCGCGACTGGCTCAAGGCAAACAATCTTGCCGGCGATCCTTCAATCAAAGAAATCCCTGCAGACGTTGTTGAAAAAACCAGTCAGATTTATAAGGAATGCCGTACAAAAATCGTTGGCTGATTTATAGACTGATAAAAAAACTTTGTTCTCTGACCGGCAGCCATTTCCGAAAAAACGGATTTGTGTGCCGGTCTGACTGCTTTGACCAATAATTTTGACAGAACGCGTGCTGCCGGACTGAAAATCTTCTGAACAAGGATGCCCTTTTTATCCATGAACAAAAAAATTCTGGCAGTATTGCTCTGTGTTCTGTTTTTTGCTTCTGTTTTTGCCGAGACAGGCAGAGCAAACCCTTCTGAAGCCCGCAGCAAACTGATTGCGGAAGCTAAAAAATACCTGAATGTTCCCTATCTGTATGGTGGCGTTGATTATAACGGAATGGACTGTTCCGGACTGATTTTTGTCGCTGCCCGTGACGGTGCCGGACTGGATTTGCCGCGCACTGCCAGTGCCATGTACAACGAGGCCCGCGTTGTGGATCTTTCCCAGTTGGAACCGGGAGATCTGCTTTTCTTCAAGACAACGGGAAACAACAAAGTTTCCCATGTGGGGCTTTTTATCGGAAACAATCAGTTCATACATTCTGCAAGCGACGGGCCTGTTACCGGCGTAATAATCAGTACAATGGACAGTTCCTACTGGGCAAAAACTTTTTGCGGAATCGGTCAGATTCTTCCGCCTGCCAAAGCAAAAGAAACAAAAGAAACTGCAGCTGTTGCGGCTTCTGAAAAAACTTCTGAGAATGAGGGCGCCGCTCGCGAAACTCAGCTTTCTGCAATCAGACCGGCGGTGCCCGTATCAGCGGCAATCAAAACTGATGGAGCAGCCGAATCCGGTGAAACTGAAGAAATAATCAGAAACGCAACAGTTTATTCTTCGGATTACGGTCTGAATCCCTTCTGGGATGATTTCGGACTGGATGTTTCTTTGGCAATGGACTGGAATTTCTTTACGGCCAACGATCTGTCATTCAATCTGCGTGGTGCTTCTTTGCAGGCCAATCTGCAGTACGGCAAGTATTCTGTGCGTCCCGGCATTGGTCTCGGGTTGAAATGGATTGCTTCCATGAATGCGCTGCAGATTCCGCTGACATTCTCATTGAATGTAAATGACTATTGCCGCTTTTACATGGGGCCGGTGCTGACTTTGGGGAAACCGGTCCTGAAAAGCATAAACGAACCGGTAAATGCATCGGTTTTTCCGGGAATACTGGGCTTTTCATGGCAAACTCCGAAACTGCTGGACACAGATCCCGGAATCAGTATAGTGCAGGACATTTCCTACACGGTTTTCAACAATACTCAGGACGGTGCATTGCCGCCGATGCGTGCTTTTGCTGCGGGACTTGCATTTACGACAGGTGTTCGTGTAACGTTTGACCGGTTCCGGTTTTTTTAAGGATATCAATATTGAACAACCTCGGAAGTTGGAACTTCCTCCGGTTTTCAAGTTATAGGAAGAATAAATTGAACAGAAAATTTTTGTTGTGGGCTCCGGCCTTATGCGTTTTTGCACTTTGTCTTGCAGGATGTTCTCCTGCATTGAAAATTTCTGTAAACAACACTGCTGACGTTTCTGTAAACTTTTCAGAAAAATCCAGTGCTGTGCTGGAAAGCGTTCTTGTTTCCGTTGCCGGACTGGCACAGGGCGAACCTCTTGTAACCCGGGATATTGCAGTGGAAAACATGCGGGGAGTAGGATTTGAAGTTACCGATTATTCTCAGACGGGGAATGACATTGCTCTTGAAACAAAGAAGAAGAATCTTCGGGATAATCCTGAACTGCTGCAGAAAGCGGTCGGTCTATATACTCAGACTGTCAGAAATTCCAAGGAAAATCTGTGCATTGTCACTTTTTCTCCCCAATTTTTCAGCAGTGTTTTCAGAATGATGAATGAAGAAACACAGGGTTATATTGATCTGCTGATGGCTCCTTCTTTTACCGGCGAAGAAATGACTCCTGAGGAATACATTGATCTGCTTGCTGTAGTTTATGGAAACTCATTGGCTGATGCTGCAGAAAAATCAACCTTTGACCTTATACTACAGACTGACGGAAAAATAACGGCTTCTGTCATGCCGGAAGGTTCTTCTGCAACTGCTTCAGTCTCAGGAATCAGTGCACAGGCCGTAAAATTCACAATTCCGCTGGCAGAATTCCTTACCAATACGGGAACTGCTTCTTATTCGGTGAGCTGGAAGTAAGATTTGTAGTCCACATGCAGCGGGCTATCCGGGAACATGTGGGCAAACAGATCGATAAAATAATCGTCCGTCATGCTGGCAATAAAGTCAGCGACAATGCGGTGAGGATCGGTTTCAGAAGGATTTTCTTCTGTGTACCAGCTGGTCTGAGCCGCAAGATAATCCAAATGATGCCGGTAAATTACCGAGTTTTTGTCTTCTTTGGTCAGATCATCCAACAGCTTGTAATAAATCATTTCGAACATGGGCCAGATTGTCTGGTCATAAACTTCTGACAATTTCGGATTCAGATAGATTTTCTCGTAATTTTCCCGTTTGGCAGTCTTCAAGTCCGCAAAATATTCGGGACTCAGCAGCAGATAATCTTTGCCGTAACTGTTGTTGATGATGTCCACGGAAAGGTTGTTGATTATTGTCGCATTGAAAGAGCCGATTTCCTGAGAGGTAAAGGGTTCATCCGGGGAAATGATTTTTGCCGTAATTGCGTCCTGCCTGTCTTTGCCGAGGTATGCAATCATGTCGCAGATGCGTACCAGGCAGGATTCAAGGGTGGCCGGAATCAGGGATTTGATTGCTTTGTTGCCGCGGGCGTCACAGTCGGCGATGGTTGCGTCAAAAAGGGCAAAAGCTTCCGGGCCGGAAACTGTTATGGCTTTGGGGCGGTATTCCTGCAGTTCAAACTCGCCGTTGTGGCAGACAATGCCGTCAAGTGTCTGCAGTGTGACGTTGCGTTTGTAAAGGGTGTCTATGACGCGGACACTGTGTACGTTGTGATTGAAGAAAATACCTGCTTCTTTTTCAAGAAGTGTTGAAAGATAACGCTCTCCAACATGGCCGAAGGGTGTATGACCGATGTCATGACCAAGGGCAACGGCTTCAATCAGGTCAAGGTTGAGGCCAAGAACTGCACCGATGGAGCGGGCAATTCGGGACACAAGCTGCACATGAAGCATGCGCCTGGTAATGTCATCATTTTTGTAGAAGGAAAAAACCTGGGTTTTGTCTGCATAGCGGTTGAACACCGGCAAATGCATGATTTTTTCAGTGTCGCGCACAAAAGCAGGCCGCCACAGATTTGCTTTGTCCCTGTCCATATTGCGCCGGATTGCGGCACTGTCCGGGCATGCAAAAGGATTTTCCTTGTGCAGCCGGCGGTCTTCTTTTATCTGTTCCTGAACGTCTTCCCTGATTTTCTTGTACTGGCTCATTCTTCTGCTTTTTCAGCCTCGCAAGATTTTTCCTGATTTTCCTCTGTTTCTTCAGTTTCATCAGAAGCATCTGAATCCTCAGAATCTTCTGCTTCGTCGTCCTCATCCTCTTCTTCGTCGGAATTGAGTCCCAGCATGTTTTTCAGGTGGTCGATGATGGAAGTTTCTCCTTCTTCCAGTTGGTATTCCTTGAAGGGAGTATTTTCCTTGAGTTCTTCCACAAGCTGGTCAAAGTCGGAAAAAACAGGAGGCAACTGTATGATTTTGTCATCACCTTCATTGTAGGCAAAAATCATTCCGGGATGTTCGCCGTTGGTAATCACTCCGGAGTAATCAACTTTTTCCCAGTCGAATTCCATTTTTGTGCCGTCAGTCATGTGAACGACAAAACCCTCAGTAAAGGTGACGACTCTTGCACCTGCAATTCTGCGTATTGTTTTGAGGATCTGGTAGTCAATGAAAAGTGCAACACCGACAAAAAGCACGGCAGTGAGCGTGTTTGCCCAAAAGAAGGCACTTATTGCCACTGCAAGGGAACCGAATCCCATGGCGTAAACCGGGAATGATTTTTTAGACATTTTCATCTTGTACTGGTAAATCATACAGTTTGTCCTTTTGTTTCAAGTTTTGGCACGAATCAGAAGATGAAGCGGAATGAACCGCTGTAAACACCTGGGCGGACACGGAAACGTTCTTCTGTGTCAGGGCCGCATGTTGCACTTCCGATACCGCGCTGAGCAATATCCAGATTCAGGATGTAATAACCTGCCCCGGTGTCTGTTGCTTCAGCTGTGTCCGTAAGTTCATTGGGGTGACGGCACTTCCATAAGTCCATGGGTTCATGATGCAGAACGCTGAACTGGAAAGGTTTGTCTGCTTCAATACGCAGTACGGGCGCAGGGGCTGGTGCAAAAGAAGCTTCATCATCTGCTTTGTCTGATGCGGGCAGAAGCTCTGCAAAACGAACGCCGAAACGGTTTCCGTTTTCCTGGGGAACAACGTAAAGCTGTTCCATGTCTGAAAGATGCTTTGTGTAAAGTCCCAGCGGACTTCCGGCGTGTCTGTCGTTGTATGATTCGTGTTCACCGGCTCCATACCAGCGGACAGACTCAAGATCGGCAGGAATGTGCGCCGTGAATCCGATTTTGGGAAGCTCTGGCAATGAATCATCAAGTGAATAAGTGTAGGACATTTCCAAAACCTGACGTCCGTCCGCTGTTTTTGAACTTGTCCAGCGTGTCTTGAGACTGCCGATTACATCGTTTCCAACTGCAAGGGAACCGTCTGCAAGAAGCTGAACTTTGTCCAGATGTTTTTCAATCCAAGCAAAACCGGCTCTGTTGGGATCTGGCCCTCGATAAAGCAGTGTCTTCTGTGCATCGTTTTCTGTGGGACAGCGGAAAAGGCTGGGTTTGAGTGCTGATGAAAGCACCTGTGTTTCCAGCTGGTTTTTGAGGGCTTCCGTGCGTGCTGCCTGCAGAAGTCCGGAAGCGGGTTTTTCTGAGCTTTGAACAGCAGGTGCTTCTTCAAGAACGGCTTCGCTCCAACCGGCAACAGTTCCGGCAGAAAGCATTCCGAAGTCTTCTGTGTATTCGTAATCAACATGAATAACCCATTCACCGCTTATACCGGATTCTTTGAGCGTTGCAAGTGTTTCTGCGTAAGGCAGAACAACAGTGACTTTTTCAGTAGGAGCAGCAGCAGGCAGAGAAACTGTATCGGTTGCACGGATTTCTCCGTTGCAAAGAAGGTACCAGCGTAACTGCAGTGCGTCCAAAGCGGTAAAATCAAGGCGGTTTTCAATTTCTGCGGTGCCGGAAGCGGCATCAGTCAGTACCAGTTCTGCAGGCTGGAACAGTTTTTTGCACTCCT
Source organism: Treponemataceae bacterium (assembly GCA_024402435.1). GTDB lineage: Bacteria > Spirochaetota > Spirochaetia > Treponematales > Treponemataceae > Treponema_I. The sequence goes on along the minus strand of JAKSTU010000056.1, from coordinate 2,123 downwards.
GCATTGCCGGTTTTGGTTCCTGATTCGGAAGAAGAAGCCCGTTGATGCAGAAATCCCAGTCTGTGGGGCTTTCTCCGAAATCGCCGCCATAACGCCAGTAGGATTTGCCGTTTTCGTCAGTGTGCGCAAGTCCCTGATCAATCCAGTCCCAGATGAATCCGCCCTGAAGACCGTGGGTAGAGCGGATGAGGCGCCAGTACTCTGCAAGGCTTCCGTTGGAGTTGCCCATTGCGTGGGAATACTCGCACATGATGAAAGGACGTGTTTCGCCGATGGAATCTGCATTGGAAGCCCAGTCCGTAAGCAGATGGTAATCCGGGTACATGGGGCAAACAATGTCTGAAACTTCTTTTCCGCGGGCAAAGGTTTCCAGTGAATAACCTGACTGCCGGTATTCTGCACGTGTTCCGCCTTCGTAATGCACCGGGCGGGACTTGTCGTAAGCGTGACACCAGGCGTACATCATTGCCTGATTCGGTCCGCATCCGCTTTCATTGCCCAAAGACCAGAGAATGATTGAAGGATGGTTCTTGTCACGGCGTACCATGCGCTGAACGCGTGTCATGTAGGCATTGGCGTACATTTCGTCACGGCACGGGCCGTCATAGTAGTAGTGGTTTTCAATATTGGCTTCATCGATGAGATAAATGCCGTATTTGTCACAAAGTTCGTACCAGCGTTCGTCATCAGGATAATGACATGTGCGGACTGCGTTGAAGTTGTGGCTTTTGAGAAGGAAAATGTCGTGGACCATTTCTTCTGTAGTAAGGGTTTTGCCATAGAACTCATTGTGTTCATGGCGGTTTGCACCCTTTATGTAAACTACGGCGTCATTGATGCGCAGTTCACGGTTGCCGGTTACAACAGAGCGGAAGCCTATTACCGTGGATTCTGACTGGATGAGCCGGCCTTCCTCTGAAAGCATGACAGTAAGAACGTAGCGGTTGGGATTTTCATGGGACCATACAAGAGGATTGTCCACTTTTACGGCGGTTCTGTACTGGTTCATGTTTTCCCGGTAATAGCAGGTGATTTCTGCGCTGTCTGAAGCAACAGGTTCTCCGAGAGCTGGCAGTTCGTACTGCAGGGATTCTGTACCATGAGGATTGATTATGGGACGGATTGTCCAGGAAATTGTGCGTGTAGGGCGGCGGGGCAGGATTTCTTTGATTCCCACAGTTATTTTGAGGGGAATTGTTCCAGTTGTGCCGTTTTCCGAAATTTCCAATGTTGCAGGAGCTTCAATGTCCTGAATCCATGTGTCTTCGGTTGTGTAAAGATAAACACTGCGATGAAGACCGCCGAACCACCACTGATCCTGATCCTCAACAAAACTTGCGTCAGAATAGCGTACGCACATGATGCAGAGAGTGTGCTCTGAAAGTTCGGAACAGAGGAACTGTGTTATGTCAAACTCGCTGGGGAGTCTTGTGTCTTTTGCAGCACCGGCCATTTTGCCGTCAACCCAGATGATTGCACAGCTTTCTGCGGAACCGATGTGCAGAACAATGCGGCGGTTCTGCCATTCAGCGGGAATGTCAAAAGAAAGCCGGTAAAGTCCTGTGGGGTTTTGTGCCGGTACGTGCGGAGGTACGTTTTCAAAGGGCATGATTACATTTGTATAATGAGGTTTGTCAAAACCCTGCCGAGTCCATGTGCCGGGAACTGTAATTCCGAACCATTCGCTGTCGTCAAAATCAGTGTTCTGCCAGCCTGAAACGGATTCGTCAGTTTCAACAAGATCCGGTCCGTCCATAAGGCGGAATTTCCAGATGCCGTCCAAACTTCTGTAAAAAGGATTGCTGCTGTAATCACGCAGTTCAGGACCGGCAGCAGCGTCCTGTGCGGAGTCGATTTCTGATTGCCACGGAATGCAAGGTGAGCCCATGGGCAAGCGATTGATGCCTTGAATTTCAGGCATTTCCCAAATATGTTCCATAATCATGATAATACACAGTTTATCCATGAATTTTCAACACTGATGAGCCGGTAATGACATTGATTGAGTTATGGAAAAGAATGTAAAATTCCGGTATTATCTTCGCCAGGTGACTCGCCGCTAACGCGAGGTTTTTAAAAGAGGTATTATATGGAAAAAAATCATTTGTCTGTTACTTTTATCA
>JAKSTU010000055.1 GCA_024402435.1 Treponemataceae bacterium | reverse complement strand
TGCCCACCCATGTCATCCTGAGCGGAATGAGCGAAGCGAATGCAGTCGAAGGATCTGCCCAAACTTTTATAATGTTTTGTACAGACCCTTCGACAAAAAACTTTGTTTTTTACTGCTCAGGATGACAGAGTGTTTGCACAGGATGACAAAACTGTTTTATATTCCTGAAAAATGCTGATATATTATCCCCATGAAGTTTTTACACACAAGTGACTGGCATTTGGGAAAGTATTTTTTTGAACTGTCCCTGCTGAAAGATCAGGAACATTTTTTGAACCAGCTTTTTGAGGAACTGCAGAAAGCGGAAGACAACAGCGAAGCTTATGATGCGCTTCTTATATGCGGTGACATTTACGACCGCGCAGTTCCGCCGCCTGAAGCTGTTGCGGTTTTCAGCAGGTTCCTGACAAAAGTTCATGAAGCTTTTCCCGACCTGCATGTGTTTGCAATTTCCGGCAACCATGACAGTGCAATGCGACTTTCTTTTGCACAGAATCTGCTTGCAGGCGCAAACATTCACCTGTGTACTTCCGCATCAGCCTGTGCAGAACCCGTAATCCTTCAGAAAAACGGCGAAACCGTGGCCGTCTACCAGATTCCGTTTCTTACAGGCGGAGCATTCTGTGACCAGGAAGACAATCCGCTTCACAAGCAGTACGATCTTGTAGCCGCCGCCTGCAAAAACATAGAAAATGACATGAAATCCCGTCCTGATGTGCCCGCAGTTGTGTGTGCCCACCTTTTTACAAACGGAGCCGTTACAGGGGACTCAGAAACCAGCTTCGTAGGAACTGCCGAAGCTGTACCGCCTTCACTTTTTGAACCCTTTGCATACACTGCACTGGGCCACATCCACAAAATGCAGCATTTTTCTGCGGGCAGCAAAGCGGAAACTTCTACAGTTTATTACAGCGGCTCCCCACTGGCCTACTCTTTCGGCGAAAATTCTGACAAATGTTTTCTCCGTGTAGAAATCAGCAGAAATTCTCCACCAAAAATCACGCAGATTACAGTAAAACCGCTGCATCCCGTTGTAAGGGCTGAAGGAACTTTTGAAGAACTTCTTGCACTGCCAAAAGAGGAATTTGAAAACTGTTACATAGAAGCAATCTGCACTGATACAATCCATCATGAAAACGCCATGGGACTTCTAAAATCACGGTTTGAAGGGGTTCTTTCTTACAGACATCCCATTCCGGCCGCAACAGGAAAACGGAATCCATCAAAGCAATACACGGTCCAATCGGAAGATGCAAGAAATTTCAGCGGAATCTTCGATGATTTTGTCAACGAAATTTATGAAACCGATTTTCTTGAAGAAAACAAGGAACAGTTTGCAGAAGAAAAAGCACTTTTTTTGAAGACAGCTGAAGAAATTGCAGGAGAAAACGCAAAATGAAACCTTTGGAATTACAGCTTTGCAATGTTGGACCTTTCAGAAAGGAAAAAATCGATTTTGAAGCAATGGGTCAGATGTTCCTCCTTTACGGAAAAACCGGAAGCGGAAAAACCACCATTTTTGACGCAATCACTTTTGCTTTGTACGGCGATCTTTTGGGCGAACGGAAACAGAACAGCCGGGACTTCAAAAATCAGAATGCAGGCGAAGAAGAAGCATGGGTTTCCTTAACTTTTTCTACCGGCCCTGAAACTTGGCGAGTCAGGCGCACATTGCCGGACAAAATCATTTCTTCAAGAGGAAATCTGCGTGAACGGCCTTCTTCTGTAAGTCTTGAACACAAAAAATCGGGAGAAACAGAATTTACTGCCATAGAAGCAAACACAACCGAAATCAACAGCAGACTGGAAACAATAATTGGACTTTCTTACGGTGAATTCACAAGAATTGTTGTTCTTCCTCAGGGCGCATTTGCTCAGTTTCTGCGGGCGAATTCAGGTGCAAAAAAAGAACTTCTTTCAAAAATTTTCCCTGTTGAAAATATCAGGGCAATTCAGGAATCAGTCAAGACAAAGGCTGCAGGCTTTACCAACCAGTCTCTTATGATTGCCCGCCAAATTGAAGAATTCAGGCTGGAAAATGATGTTGACCACTTTGAAGCCCAAATCAAAGCAACAGAAGAAGCGAAAAAACTTGCGGAAAATCAGAGTGAAGAAATCAGTCTCAAGCGGGATTCTCTCCTTAAGGCACAGCATGATCTGGAAACCGAATTTGACGATGCGGAACGTTTTGAATCACTTAAAGAAACCGAAAAAGAACTTCTTGAAAATAAAGAAAATATCGATGAAAAGCGTGTAATTCTTTCAAAAATTCTTGAAGCCGAAAAAATTCTTCCATGGATGACAGCAAAAAACAAGGCTCAGATTCGGGTAAATGAAGCAGAAAAAATCCTTTCAAAAGCAGAAGCCGAATCAATTGCAGCACAGAAAGCAGAATCAGCCCTGAATGACAAACTGCCGGAAACAGATGCAAAGAAAGAACTGATTGCTTCAAACAATGAAAAACTGGTTCACCTGCAGAAAGACCAGAAAATTTTGGAAGACAAAGAAAATGCAGAAGTAATGATGCAGATTGCGGAAAAAAAACTGAAAGAAGCTGCAGAATCTGCCGGAAAAAAGCATGAAGAATTTGCTGACTTTTTTGCAGAAGCTGCTGCCGGATCAGATGAATCAGAAAACATTGCGGATGCTGCTTCCATAATGCAGAAAAAACTCCTTGCCGCTTCTGAAAATGTTTCGCTTTCCAGGGAAAAAACTGCGTTGGCCGAAAAACTTCTTGCAGATTCAAAAAAAGCAGAGAATTTAAAGACAGATCTTGCCGAATCCGATGAAGAACTTTCAAAGCAGAAAAACACCGCAGAAGAATGGAAAAACCAGAAGTCCAATCTTGAAGCAATACTTGCTGAATACAAAGCGGAAAAAGAAGCCCAGGTCAGAAACAATCATGCAATGTTCCTTGCAGCTGTTCTTGAAAAAGGAAAACCTTGTCCTGTTTGCGGTTCCACAGAACATCCGGCGCCGGTAAAAGCTCTGGCACAGGTTCTTGATCTTGATACAAAAATTGCCACTCAGGAAAAAGCTGTTCTTTCTGCCGAAAAAACTTTGAACAGGGAATGCAGCATTCTTTCGGAACTTGAGGGAAGAATCAAGCAGCAGACTCAAAACCTGGCTGATTTTCTCAGGGCGACGGAAACTGTAGAAATCAGTTTGGCAGAAGAAAAACTGATTTCTGCAAAAAGCGCAGAAAATCAGGCCCAGAATGATTATGACAAACTGAAAAAGGATTCTGAAACTCTGACTTTGCTGCAGAAAAACTGCGAAGATGCGGAGCGCATGGCAGGAAATGCTGAAAAATTTTTCAACACGGCAAAGGAGCGGCTTGATACTTTGAAAGGTCAAATATCGGATGACATTGCTTTGATGACGGTTTCTCAGCTTAAAACAATAATTCAGGAAAAAAAATCCGAAACAGACAGGTTGCGGCAGGAAGTGACAGACTTTGAGATGGCATTGGACAAAGCCCGCATAGAATCCGCAGAACGGAAAACTGCTTTTGCAGCCGCCGGGGAAAATTTATCGGACGCAAAAAAATCTGCAGAAGAAGCACTGGAAAAGTTTGCCCGTGAGCTTGCATCTTCTCCTTTTGATGACGAATCATCTCTTGCAGAAACCGAAAGCCTTCTGACAAACAAAAAACAGTTTCAGTACGCTGTTGAACAATGGGACGCATCCCTTGCAGAAACTCAGTCAAAGCTGAAACTGTTTGAAGACAAAACCAGCCGTTCTTCAATCATTATCCGGCAGGAACTTGCGGCTTCAAAGGAAATGCTTGAAAAGACAAACAATGAATTTGCGGAAAACAAAGAAAGCATAAGCCGGCTCAGTGCGGAACTCCAGAAGATTACAGGGCTTTCACAAACCTTTGACAAACTGGAAAAACAGCGGCTCCGGCTGGAAAAGGATGGCGGATCATGGATCAACCTGCACAAAGCGCTTTCCGGCAACAATCCGCGGAAAGTTCAGTTTGAAACATGGTATTTGAGCCATTATTTTGAAGAAGTTGTCCATTATGCAAACTTCAAGTTCGAACGCATTTCAGGAGGCCGCTACATCTTTGTTCTGGACACAGAAAGCAGCGGCGGACGGGCACAGCATGGTCTTGACCTTTGCGTTTATGACAGCTACACAGGCAAAATGCGGGATACGGCCACACTCAGCGGCGGCGAGTCCTTCATGGCTTCTCTCTGTCTGGCACTGGGGCTCACTGAAGTAATGCAGGCAAAAGGCGGCGGTGTCAGACTTGATTCACTTTTCATTGACGAAGGTTTTGGCTCTCTGGACTCAGAATCATTGAACAAAGCAATTGAAGTGCTCAAAAATCTGGGAGAAGAAAGGACAGTGGGTGTAATTTCCCATGTTGAAGAAATGTATCAGTCAATCGGCAACCACATTGAACTGATCAAAGAAACCGGCGGCTCAAAAGTAACTTATTCAGTTGCTTCCTGATCAGGCTGGCCTTTCCGTACCAAGGAAAAATACAGAGGACCGGCCCCTTTCTGCACATCAGGCAGAATATGCCAGCCGGCTTCTGTTTTTTCGGGAACAGGCGAATCTGAAGCAAACACAGAATTTTCCCCGAAAAGCCGAAGCAGTTTTTCCTTTACAGCCACAAAATCGATTTCTTCGATAGAACTTTCAGGATATTTTTTTCTCAGTCTGAGCACAACTTCATCATTTTCTTTGGGAGAAAGTGCGCAGGTGGAATAAAGAAGCCATCCGCCCGGCTTTAATGAAAGATAGGCAGAAGACAGAAGGGACCATTGCTTTACGGCAAGATTTTTGATTCTTGACGGTGACCATTGTTCAAGATACTTGGGATCGTTCAGGACATGGCGTTCGGAGGAACAGGGTGCGTCAAGAAGAATCGCATCGTATGAAGCCGGTTCAAAGCGGCACCAGGTTGCACCGTCAAAGCAGGTTATCTTCTGGTTTTCAAGAACTTGGGGACTGAGGTAATCGGCACAAACTTTCTGAAGGCGGCTGTAACGGTCCCGTGAATATTCGTTGGAAACCAATTTTGTTCCGTCGCTCATCAGAGAGGCAATCATAAGAGTTTTGCCGCCGGGTGCCGCACACATGTCAAGAATCCGTTCCGCATTGTCTACTGGCAGACAGCAGGCGGCAAAAGCGCTACCCGCGTCCAAGAAATACGGATCCTGTGAATTATTCCTTGCAGCGCTGTCTTTCATTCCAGGATAAGCACAATAAAGCGGATCTTCAAAAAAACTTTGGCGCAAAGCTTTCCAGCGTTCTCCGAAAAGACTGCTGTAACATGCTTCAAAAGCTTCGGCACCCTGAGACGGTTCCTGGTTTTTCTTCTTACTCATCTGAAAGAGCCTCCAGTTTTACCGCTTCAAGGCATTTTTCAGCATCGGTCCACAAAGGATCTTTTTCCGGAACAGGTGCCTCAAATTGCATAAGCTTTTTTGAAACAGGATGAACCAGTTCCAGATACCGGGCATGAAGCCTGATTCCTCCAAGAGTATCGCTCCGTCTTGCACCGTATTTAACATCCCCTTTGACAATCAGTTTTTCTTTTGAAAGCTGTGCCCTGATCTGATGAGTCCGCCCTGTCAGCAATTCTACCGCCGCATAACTGTACCGGTCTCCGTGACCCGCAATTCGGTAAAGAAGCCTTGCATCCTTTGTCTTACGGGAAGGTTCGTCACTCAAAAAAGCTTTCTGCCGTGCAGGCTCAAACCTGATGAAACCCTTGAGGCTGATCCAGTCTTCAGTCGGTTCCACAACTCCTTCAGTTACTGCCCAATACATTTTGCGCACCTGTTTTCTCTCTGCAAACATGCCGGTCAGTCTGGCAAAAACCTCTCTGCTGAATGCAATCACGCAAAGCCCTGAAACAGGACAATCCAGACGGTTTACACAGGCACAGAAAGCCGGTGCCTTGCCTTTACCCAAAAGTTCAGCAAAAGCCGGCGAAAAAATCTGCACAACGGAATTTTCTTTGTCAGAAGGATCACAAAGTTCACCGCATTCCTTGCAGATGACTGCCATGTCTTTATCACAGAAAAGAACACGGCTTTTAAGGTTCTCAACAGAATATTTCTCAGGATTTGAAGTAGTCATGATAAAGTGCGCTCCCCTTTTCTTTTGCCTTATAAAAATCTTCGCAAAGTTTTTCTTTCATTCCGGACAATTCAGTTTCTGACAATGCTTCCGGCACAGAATATCCGTTTTCATCATCAAAGTTCAGAAGCTTTTTTCCGGCTTTCCATGCGAGTATCCGTTCAAGAGAAGAATCTACCGCGGCGGCAAACTCCTGATCCTTTTCATACAATTCTTCCAGAGGATCCAGAAATTCTGCATATTCTTTCTGTGTTATCATCAGAACATCAATTCCGGAAAGAATTGCCATCTTCATTGCTGTTACAGAATCGAATCCGTTTTTCTGCAAAGCGTCCATAAGAATGTCATCAGAAAAAACAAGGCCTGACACCCCGATTTTTTCTTTAAGAAGACCGCCCACAATTTTTTTTGAAAGGCAGGAAGGAACTTCGTCAATTCCGGACAAAACAGTGTGACCCACAAGCACACCCGTGTTTTTCTGCACTGCAATGTCAAAAGTGGAATAATCGCAGTCGGCAGCTTCAATAAAAGGCAGCCCCAAATGGGGATCATCCGCAGAATTGCCGGGAAAATGCTTTACAACCGGATACACATAATGATTTTTCATGCAATCAATGAAAATGCCGCCGAAAGTCCGCACTTTTTCTTCGTTGCCGTAACAGCGGTTTCCGAGAAAATCTTCATTCTGATTTCCGGATGCTTCAACAACAGGCCCGAAGTTTACATCGATTCCGCAGCATGCAATCTGTTCAGCACCATAATTGTACATGGCGGTTGCAAGCTCAGGCGAAAGAAACTTTGCAATGCTCTGCGCAGAAGGAAGAGGAGAAGCAAGATCGCGCATTCTGTTTACAAGGCCGCCTTCCTGATCAACGGAAAAATACGGGGGAACAAGACCTGAAGTGCGGTAAAAATTCCTGCAGTCAGAAGTAAGTGAAACAATGTCTTCTGCCCGCTCTGTAAAATTGTAGGAAAAAAGCAGATATCCGCCCGGCACAGGATAGGAATCAGCATTTTCCGTGTCAAAATCGTAAGGTTCTGCAAAACCTGTACCGCCGAAAGTTACAAGAAAAAGCTGTGCAATTTTCTGACGGTTTGTCATGGAAGCAAGAAGCCCTTTTTCCGCCACGGAAGCGCCGGACACTTCCGGAGCCACAACAGCTTTGTCATCTGCAGCCACAGCGTCTGTCATCTGATCAGCAAGTTTTTCCACACCAGTTTGTTCAAAAGGCAATTGCTCAGTTTCGCCCGTCTCGGCTTTGTCAGTTTGGGACACATTTTCTGATGAAATTTCGGCGGACGGTTTTTTCTTTTCTGAACATGACGAAAAAAAAGCAACGGCAAAAACCATTGCTCCAAAAAAGAAAACCAGCGGAATCTTTTTGCACATAGCTTCATTATACCCTATAAACCGCCGACTCTCAAGAAAAACATAGCAGGCAAACCGGGACAGTCTACAAGCTGTTATTGAATGAACTTCCAGAAAAAGCAGGCCAATTCGCCACGCTGAAGGATACAAATTTCCGACCTTCAGAGTGGCTCGGTTGGCTCTGCTTTTTCTTCCCGTTCATTCAATTCATGCAGTGTGTTTCCGTCTTAGCAAAAGACTGCATATCTTTTTAAGCAGCACAGAAAGGACAAAAGTAACCGCCATTACAGCCACAAGGAGCAACCAGGGACGGCGGAAAAAAAAGCTGCCCTGAGAATAATTGTACAAAAGCCCCAAAGTTTCCAAAGGAAATGCATGCGTAAGATAGATTTCCAAAGTGTGGCTTCCGCAGAATTCCAGAACCTTGTTGCCGATTCGGATTTTCATTGCGCCCAGAACCATAAGCCAGACAAGAGCCACTGCACTTAAAGCCTGAAAAAGATAAGTAATCAGCCGGAACTGCATTTTTACACCGAAAGTTGCCCAAGTTTCTCCGTAATATCCAAGATATGCTTCTGAAAAATGCGCGCCCGTAATCAGCAAAGCAGATGATGCAATTGCAATAATGAGACATCTTGTGTAATTCTTCCTGAAAAAGCAGAACAGTTTTTCTTCGTTCTGTGCAAAAACAATGCCCAAAGGAAAAAGCAGCACAGAGTTGTACCACCATTCCCCGCGAAGAAACCAGTCATTGTGGTCCACAAAAAGCCCTGCCACAGTCCAGACAGCAACACCCGCAGCAATTATGCGGACAGCTGTCTTTCTTTCCTTGCACAGACCGAAAGCCAGTGCAAAAAGTCCGTAAAAAATCAGAATTGTCTGTACATACCATCCGAATGTGTAACCCAAAGTCAGTCCTGTCAAGTTTGTAATCAGATAAGGCAGACTCATTTTTTCATCAAGGACAAAAAGCCGCAGCAACGTAAAAAGCGGACAGACGATTGCATACGGAAGCCAGACGGGAACAATTCTTTTACGAAAAAAACTTTTCAGATAATCCGGCTTGTTTGCAAAACTTTTGTAAAGTCCGAATCCTGACCAGAAAAAGAAAATTGCAACAAAAAGAAAACCTGTGCGGATAAAAGCATCAAGGCCATGGACAATATTGCCTGATGCAAGCCAACTGGCACAAGTCTGCTGAGAAGTGTGATGGCAGACAATGCAGAATGCGGCAAGACCCTGCAAAGATTTTGACTGGCTCAGATTTGTCCATTCCTGATTGAACTGACCTTTTCTGAAAAAAGTCGCCCCGAACAAAGCAATAAAAAGAAGAACAGGATAAACAGCAAGTGTAATGTAACTCATAAAAAACATTTTATACAAAACAGGGGCCAAAATCCACAAGACAGACACAAAATCCATAAAGTAGACAAAAGTGATTGTTTCAAACAGTTTTTATCATTACACTTAATACAATGATTACAGAATTTTTTCTTTCAAATGTTTCTTACTGGCCTTTGGCTGTTTTCATCGCATTACTTCTTGCAGGATTCAATCTCCCAATCAGCGAAGACGCATTAATCATTGCATCCGCCGCAATCTGCCAGGAAAAACCGGAACTGCTTGTACCCACACTTGTATTTTTGTATTTTGGAATTGTCTTAAGTGATCTGCTCTGTTACTTTTGGGGATTTCTTGTCTCAAAAGGATTGTCAGGCTTTAAATTCGTTCGCAAAATCCTTGAATCAAACAAAAAAACAATCATCATGAACCGTCTGGAAAAAACCGGATTCATCACTTTCGTAACAATCCGGTTCATTCCCTTCGGCATGCGCAATGCACTTTTCATTTCATCAGGCTTTTTCCACCTGAAACTGTGGAAGTTCATTCTTTTTGACTGGATTGCAGCCCTTATCTCAAGTCAGACACTTTTCTGGCTGATTTTCTGTTTGGGCGAATCTTCATCACTTTGGCAGAAACTGATTTGCGCAGCACTTCTTGTTGTGCTGCTTTCCTTTGTTTTCCACACAGTCAAAGGAATCAGGAACGATCTCCGTGCTTGCCCGCCTGATTCTGCATCTGAGCAAAAGCAGCTTTAAGACCTTCTTCAATGTAAGCAAACATGTGGTTTATTACTGTGGAAACAATAATGAATCCAAGATAAACAAAACATGCAACAAGTTTAAGATAAGGCCCGGGCAGGAATCCAGCGACAATCAGCACAATGGGGAAGAAGAAGTCAGGAAGACGGTCTTTTTCATTGTTGGTGATTGCAACAAGAAGACGTCCAAGGTAAATCATCGAATAAAGTGAGAAAAGAATCACTTTGAGTGAAAAAGACACGCTTACAAAACAGAGCATTACAGCCGTAACAACTTCCATCACCATAAAAAGCACGAATTTGTAGTTGCAGCCTTTTGAGCGGACAATGGACATTACAGAATTGAAAGCGCCTCCCAAAACACAAAGAAGCACGAAAATTCTGAAAGGATTGATCCATTTGTAAATCGGCATGGCGGCAAAGTTGCGTACAGCAGGAATTCCGGCAAGTGTAATCAATGTGGTAAGTATAATGATTACGTCGGTACTGCTGATTCTTCCGAAATGCATAACCCTTGTCTTGTAGCGTTCCCAAAAGCAAGCAGCCTGGGCAATGTATGATAAAACCATTACAACGCAGAAAACCCAAAGTTCTTTTTCACCGTAAACAATCAGCATTCCGCCGGTAAGATAACAGGTTGCAGCCGAATCAAAAAAATGGTCAAGAAATTCTCCCAAAGGAGAAAACATTTGAGTACGTCTTGCCTGCATTCCGTCCATAAAGTCCAGAAGCATGTAACCCATCAGCAGAAACGGAATAAGGAACCACAGATGATAGTGCCCTGTAGGTGCCTGAAGCATGATGACAAAAGCCAGCAAAGCACAAAGTCCGCTTGTAAGAGTCATTGCATTGGGGCGGACGGTTTTGGGAATCAGGTTGAGAAGCGGGACAGCCAGATATTTTGTAACAACATAATCACTTAGCGCCAGATCATCGCAGGCGTAACTGTATTTTTCTTTCTCTTCTTTCATAATTGCAGGATTATATTCCAAATCAAATTTTTACGGAAGGACTTTTTTACAAAGCAACTTTGATTGTTCCGGTGAATTTTCTGCCTGAAGTCTCATATTCCACTCAGGACGTTTTTGTGCTATACTGATTTCAACAGAGTGTCAGACTGTCCTACAAGTTGAATGAACATGACTTTTGTGACAGCCACTGAACATTCTTTACCAATTTTATTCTTTACTCACTAATAAGGAAGAAAACGATGAAAATTGCTTTGATCAACGAGAACAGCCAGGCTGCAAAAAACGAACTGGTATTTGAAACACTGAAAAAAGTTGTAGAACCCATGGGACACACAGTTGTGAACTACGGAATGTACGGTGCAGACGATCCTGCAAGCCTTACCTATGTTCAGAACGGAATCCTTGCCGCCACACTGCTTAACTCGGGCGCTGCCGATTACGTCATTACAGGCTGCGGAACAGGAGAAGGCGCAATGCTCGCTTGCAACAGCTTCCCCGGTGTTCTTTGCGGACACATTGTTGACCCTGCAGACGCTTTCATGTTTGCACAGATCAATGACGGAAACTGTATCGCACTGCCCTTTGCAAAAGGTTTCGGTTGGGGCGGAGAAGTTACACTCCAGTACATTTTTGAAAAACTGTTCTCAGAAAAACCCGGACAGGGCTATCCCAAAGAACGTGTTGTTCCCGAACAGCGCAACAAGAAAATCCTTGACGAAGTAAAAAAAGTTACACACACAGACATGGTAACAATCCTCAAGAACCTGGATCAGGATCTTGTTAAAGGTGCTTTTGCCGGTGCCCACTTCAAAGAATATTTCTTTGCAGACTGCAAATGCGACAAAATTGCAGAAGCAGTACACGCAATCGTAGGATAATTTTTTGAAAAACAGTGCTTTCGGAGCTTCTTCCACGATAACACCGGAAGCACAGTTTTTTTCAAATCCATTAAAGAAGACAGAGGCTGACAAAAACTCTCGCCCCACGAACTCTTCAAAAAATTGAATTTTTTACAGCTTTGCAATATTATTGAACCATGTCCAAAACGCAAAAGCTTTTTGCCATTTTTTTTCTGAGCCTTATTTTTTCCGCCTGCTCACAACCACAAAAAAACCTTTATTACGAGCCCATAGAAGGCACAATCCGCCGTCAGGCTCTGGGCCAGATCAACCAGGTAACATGGTCAGCACCCATAAAAGAAAAACCGCTTCTTTCAAACCCGGAATTTTCCGCCAAACTTCATGAAGAAAAAAAGACTTTCAACCCTTCCCTGGGGCTTCCTTACACAAGTCCCAAAGCATCAGAAACAGAAAGCAAATCCATTTATCCCCAGTACAAAGATTTCGGCAGTCTGGATACAAGCAGGGTTCCAAAAACCATTGAATCCGCACTTAAAAAATGCCTTGATGCGCTCAAAACCGGCACCTTCGGCAATGACCAGACAGTGTTTTCAGAAAAATCAACTGCAACAGTAGCAAAATACATACTGAAAGATTACCCAGAATGCAAAAAATGGATTATGGGCGAACCTTTCATCAACAGCACAACCTTTCAGGTTCCAGTTTACATAGAATGCGAAAAATCCCATTTCACAATCAGCCTTTTTCTTGACCCGAAAGAAGCAGACAAAGGGATTTTGAAAATTGAACAGGCAAACATCGGGGAGCTGAAAAATGAATAATTCACTCACCGGCGTAGAGCGAGACATTGTAATAGACAATCTGCGGCAGAACGGATCAATGCTGATTCTGCAGAAAGAAAATGACAGCGGAAATGATTCCGTAGCACTTCAGCCGGGGATGTTTTCGGTTCTGAAAGAAGGCATACTGGTTGTTGCAGACCGTTTTTCCCCGGATCAGCTTAAGTTTTCCGCCCAAAACCGCATTCCCATGGTCGTTCACTTTTTTTATCGCGGACGCGGATTATACTTCAATGCCCGCCCCCAACCCATAAAAAACGGCATTGCCTTTGTCATTCCGCCTGTAATTTACAAGCAGATTTCACCAGAAGAATATGCCGCCGCAGAAATAACTGCCACAGTCTTTTATTCCGCAAAAATGAGAAAAGGCGAAAGCCTTCAGTGCTTTGCAGATTCCGCCTACCCGCTTTTTGAACCTGCTTTGTGGCAGCACATTTCAGAAGAAGATGTGTCAAATGCCCACAACGAATTTTTCCAGATAGCAGACCTTGTTCCGGCAAAACTTCCCGCTTTTTCCGGCCAGCGCATGAACGAGCAGAAAAAAATCCTCTATGTCCCGGAAGACCAGCTTCCGCAAAGAAATTATTTTCCCTTTGAAGCCACAATTACAGACACAGACATTTTTGCTTCCGAACGGGATCAGCTTCTGTCAGAATTCGAAAGCCTGAACACAAAAATGGTAATCCCCTTCTGTGAAAGTTCACTCAGTCCCGTCCACAGCCTTTATTGCCTGTCACCGGAAGAAAGCCAGGGAACATTCGGGCCAACAGACGTAAGTCAGATTGTCCAGCTTCTGCCAATATGCCGCTTTCTTGCAAAAAACAAAGTTCAGCCTGTTTCCGTAGAAAGCCGCATTTCGCCACTCACAATCCTTTATGTCGGCCCTTCAGAAATAATTTTTGCAGGCAGCCACCGGACAGGACTCCAGCGTGCCGGTGAATATCCTTTCAGTCTGTTCATGCCATTGGGCAACGTCCGCCGTGAAATTGCCGCAAATCTTGTAATAACACAGGTTTACGACAATCCTCATGGGGCAGAATGCTATGTATGCAGAATTATTCACCAGAAAGAAGAAGACAAGCGCTTCCTTTATGAAAAACTTTACAAGAGAAAATACGGCGAGTATTGAAGCCGGAACAATGCAGATTAAGCTTTATAAAAAGCCGCTTTTCAAGGAGAAAAATTATGACAGAAACAACAGTCCGCAAGGAAAACCCGGTACAAAAGGAATTTTTTGACAAATTCGAAAAAGAAACCGGCTCACGTCCAGAAAGCATCGAACTGGTTTCCATTGAAGCCGCACCGGAAGACCTGTCTCTTCTTGGACTTGAATACCAGCCGAAAATGACCAGCCTTTGGGGCTTTTTTGTGTTCTGTCCCGGCAAACTGTATTTTTACGTTCAGGAACACGAATACACAATCATGGGATTTTCTGCCCGCCGCCCGGAACTGAACGGCAAAGAACAGCTTGCAGACCTTACCCCTTTTCAGCCCTCATTCCGAATTGATGAAGGCCGCCACAAGAACAAACTGCTGAATTTTTTTGCACCTAAAGACATGCTGCGCCTGAGTTTTTCTGCCGCTGACAAAGAAGGCCACCTTCTGGTCCGAACACTTGAAAACGCACACAAAGTCGCAGAAAAACTTTCAAAACTTTCTTGAAGCGAAAGCGGATTTTACGGGCGTCTCCCTCCGCTTCGCTCCGGGCCGGCAGTTCCGGGCTTACCTACGGCCGGTCTTCCGCTTTGCTCCAGACGCGCTCCGCGCCCCTCCATTGCCTGACGCGGCAAACACAATTCCGCTGGGTACTATCAGTTAAAAACCCTCACACAGCAGACAGAAAAATCATGGTCGTTCTTGGTGCTGTAGCTTATTTCGCCGTCTTCGAAATACAGACTCCTGGCGCTATCAGAGTTAACAGAGTCCTGACAACAAGACAAGAACCAGTCTGAACCTAACTTACTTCCACCTGCTTTTTCAAGGCTTTCATCTACCGTTGTAATGTTCTGTTGAATTGCAGCAAGTTCTGCAAGTGTTGGTAAGTACCAGCCATCCGCAAGGTCTCCTGTAAGACCGTTTGTTGAGGCATAGGTAAGACACCAGTTCCATGCCGGATAGTAGTCAGGATTGCTTTCTGCATCACTGCAGGCTTCTTTCAGTTTTTCCCAGCCCTCACTTCCGTCCATGAACCCGCTGGTTTTATCACCCACTAAAGCAGTAATGCTTTTATTGAAACCCTCCGCACTTTCCGTACACCAGATAAGGCCGTCTGTTCTATTCACGATTCCCACTCCCAGTGCCGGTGTTCCTTCATCTGCAGCACGCACTATTACTGCCGCAACAGTACCACTTACAGGAGTACTATCTTTTGACAAGACTGTTCCGTCTTTCAGGATAAAGTCCCCGACAGAATAGGTTCTGTTGCCACTTCCCATTTTGCAAGTAACGCTGACACCAGCAGGAATTGCATTGTCTCCTTTTGCAACTCCATTCCATTCTGCCTCAGTTCCTTCATAGATCAGTTTAAGAGTCTCTCTGCAACCCACAAATGCCCTGTCGCCGATTGCCACAACAGACTTTGGAATTGTAATTGAAGTAAGACTTGTCCGGTTAGCAAAAGCCTCATTAAAGATTCCGGTGATACCATCCGGCAGTCTGATTGAAGAAACATTATCGTTTGATCCCAGAATATCAGATGTCCAGTTTCCGGAATCCACAGTTAAAGATGAAAAATCAACCATCACTGACTCTTTTGTTGACCATTTAACCCCGAGATTAAACAAGTTTGCATTCTTCAGATCATAAACTGTCAGATTATCACCCGTCGGGTTAACAAGAACCACCGGAATGATTATATTCTCGTTTGGTTCTTCATCAGGACAAATTGCGCTGACAGCATTTTGTATTTTGACAGCAAGGTTTTCGTCTTTTACATTGAACTCGCGGATAAAGTAAGCGGATTTGTCATCGCCTCTCAATCCAAGGACAAAAGGTGTATTCTTATCAAAACATTCAGGTTTTGGTCCAACAGAAAACCAATTATCCCAGTTGTCAGCAGCACCAAAGGCACTTTTTACCGTAACGGAAGCCTTATCACAATAATAAAGCATTGTTCTGGGCAAAACCTGCACACTTCCAGGAATTTCAACAGAAGTCAAGCTTGTACAATACTTAAAAGCAAAATGCCCGATGCTTTCCACAGAATCAGGAATCTTAACAGACTTAAGTCCCTCACAGTCCTCAAAAGCACTTATTCCTATGGTTTTCAAGGAATCCGGCAACGTCATGCTCTCAATTGCTGAGCCGGCAAATGCACTGTCTCCAATGGATTCAAGTTTTGAACCCTCTGCAAAAGCTACAGAGCTTAGCTTTGCATAAGTATAAGAGTATTGCTGAAAAGCGCCTTCTCCAATTGAAACTACATTTTTCGGAATCGTTACGTCACTAATACAACTTTGGAAAAAAGCGCAATCCCCGATTTTTTCCAAAGAGTCCGGAAGAGGATCATATCCTGCATATTCACCTGCACCTTCATATGCATGGGCGCCAATCTCTTTTACACCCTCAGGAACAGAAATTTTCACATATTGCTGGCCTCTAAATGCATAATCCCCGATTTTGACATATTTTGATTCTTCAGGGAAAAATACCTTCAGAGTGGAATAACCATTAGTCAGGAAGGCGTAGGCCGGAACTTCAGTTCCTTCCTTTGGAAGAATCACTTCTCCAAGCCAACCGGCACCAGCCAAAGTTGCAAGTTCATTTCCGCTTAATTCATCGTCCATCAATTGCTTAGGACAGGCTCTGCTGAACATTTCCTGAGAAACATTGGACAAATCAAGTGTAACACCCGACTTTTGACCCAAAACCTGAATTGTTGCATTCCATATTTCGTCAGGAATATCCTCTCCGAATTTGACCGAATAAGAATAATCTTCATAGCTTTTTTCAACAATTGTCGGAATGTCATCAACATTTACATCTTTTGTAATATATCCGCCTCTAAAATGCGGGTACAAAGTTACTTCATAATTATCTGTAATCAAATATTGAACTACTGAATAAGACAGCGGATTTTCCTTGTCAAAAACAACTGCTTCTTCATCAATAATTGCATACCAGGAACCATCATACCAGTAACCTGCAGGAGGATTAATTTTGTCAACAGCCGGAAAGTCATAGAATGCCCGGTAAAGGCCTACATCCAAAGCTTTTTCTGCTTCGGTCACACCATCCGCCCAAGAACCGAACTCACTGTCCAAACTGAATTTCAGTTTATATGTTCTGTTCAAATCAGAGATTGTGGCTTCATAAGCAGTTTCCAGTGCCGGAAAAATATATACGATTTCCGGGCCTACAAATGTTTCTTCACCTTTGTCGTTCAGCAGAATTGAAAGATAATATTTTCCGGGTTTCAAATCAGAATGTGAAAATGAAAGATTTCCGCCCCCAATTGAATAATTCCGAATTTCTTCGCTGTCATTTCTGGAATTAACATCTTTTGAAACCCACACTTTTGCTTCCATTCCATCAATCTCGGGAAATGTCAGATTGCATGTCAAAACGCCGGAAGACTGAGATTTCATCACAAAATTGATTGAAGTCTGTCCGCTTTCCCATTGGGCAGTTCCGGAAAACTCAGCAGTTCTGCCGGTTTCACCATTTTTATATGTTGCAGAAAGGGTAAAATTGTATTTTGTGTCTGAATACAAAACCAAAGAAGACACACCGCCACTATATTCCCAAGTTTTTTCCTTAAAAACACGGTCATTATCAGTTGTTGCAGTAAGACGCCAGTTTGTATAGGCAGATATGTTGCTCATTGACTCCAGAAAATTGGAAGCAGGCATTGCAGTTCGTGCCGCTTCCAAAAAATTGCCGGTAGCAATAAAATGCACAACTTCCATACCGGGTTCTGCAATTTCAGGGCCTTTGTCAAATTTTTCTCTCACGCCAAAAAAGCCGTTGCAGGAAACAACAGAAAATATGGAAAAAATCACGATAAAAACCGAAGAAATATTTATAAAAGAACGGAAATAATGTTTCATGCTCCCCCACCTGATAAATGTTTTCATCATCAATGGACTATTTTAGCACATCATTTCAAGAAAACATAGTATCCCCGCAAGAATCAACTTTTTT
>JAKSTU010000054.1 GCA_024402435.1 Treponemataceae bacterium | reverse complement strand
TTTGTGTAAAAAGTCCTGCTGAAAAAATCAGAATCAGGACCGCCAGCATAATTTGATTAACTGAAAAAAAATTTGAGTGTTTCATACAAATTCTTTTATTGAAAAAGTTGAAAAAAAATCAAAAAATTTCAGAAAAAAGACAAAAAAAGAAACAAAAAAATCAAATTTGCCAAAAAATCCTGCTTAGGATATAGTTAAGACATGGAAAAGAACACGGAAAATGGAGTTATAGTCAAAACTCCTCCAAAAGATATTCCTATAAAAGGAAGAAAAAATCAGAAAAAACACAGACGTCCTTCATTGAAGCGATTTTTAATAAAACTTTGTCTGTGGATTCTTCTGCTTTGTCTTGCCGGATTCGGTGTATATTCTCTTTATCTTGCTGTTAAAGGCGAATTTGCTCTGCAGAAAAGGGAAGCAGCCTATGCTCTTGTAAGCAGAGAACTGGTCCGGTGTGCAGAATTGTGCACAGTTAAAGAAAATTATTCTGAAATTGTAACAGTCAAAAAAACTACTTTTTTCGGAATGGCCAAAAGTTACAATATTACACGTTATAATGGTGTAGCACGGGCAGGAATTGCAGACATTTCCAAAGCATATTTTGAAATTTCCGCTGATTCAACTTCCATTGTCATAACAATTCCGGACTGTGTTCTTTTGGGCAACGACTTTGAAAGTTTTGACGTTTTTGATGAATACAAAAATCTTTTCGTGCCGATTGAAGTAGACGAAGTATTTTCTGAAATTGAAAAATCAAGGGATGCAACCAGCAAAAAACTGATTGAAGAAGGTTTGCTTGAAGAAGCGGATTCTCATGCAAAGGAAATTCTTACAAGAATTTTTGAATCCATGGGATTTACGGAAATCAAGATTCAGACATTCACAGAAAAGAAAATGAAGGATTTTGTGGAAACTGACTGGAACTTCAAAAGTGTTTTCTACAATTTTGAAGTTCCTTCAAACTTTAAAAACATCCAGCTTTCCACCATCATGGACAACACGGAATTTGCGAAAAAACGCTGATTCTCAGTATTTGTCCTTCTTAAAATTTGGTCCGGCCTTTCTTCCTGATTGTCCGGGCC
The DNA here is from genome assembly GCA_024402435.1 of Treponemataceae bacterium. Taxonomy (GTDB): domain Bacteria; phylum Spirochaetota; class Spirochaetia; order Treponematales; family Treponemataceae; genus Treponema_I. The sequence continues at coordinate 16,465 of JAKSTU010000054.1, read as the reverse complement.
TTTTTTTTGCACTGGTTTTCCCTGATTTGCCCGCTTTTTTTGAAGCATAAGTTTTTTCGTTAACAGAAACCGCTTCTTCCTCTGTGTAAGGTTCGCAAACTTTTCCTTTGTGAATCTCTTTGGGGTAAACGACAAAGCCAAGCTTTTTCTCCGTACGGGCAAGGCTCCGCATTTCAAAAGCATCCCCGATCACCACATTGATCCCGATTTTTCCGGCTCTTGCAGTGCGTCCGGCTCTGTGAACAAAAAAATCTTCGTTGGAAGGCATATCCATTTGGACAATGTGTGTAATTCCAGAAAAATCCAGTCCTCTTGCCGCAAGGTCGCTTGTAACAAGAACACGGCATTTGTCACTTCTGAAGCGGTCTACGGCAGTTTTACGTTCCATTTTGTCCTGTTTTGCGTACAAAGACATGCAGTCAATGTGTTTGTAGTTCAATTTTGAAGCAATGTTTTCCACCTGATCCGCACGGGAAGTAAAAACAAGTGCCTTTTCAACTTCTTCCGCCTGTAAAAGTTTTCTGAGTGTGTCAATTTTGTCACGCTGTTCTGCAAAAATAGCCCAATGTGTAATTCTTTTTCTGAGAACGTCCTCTTTGGGCAATGTTTCCGTGACAAACTGCTCCGGCGTAAAATTTTTCGTTTCGGAAATAATGTTTGCAAATTTTGGTTTTATTGTGGCTGAGCAGCAGACAATCTGTGTTTCTTCAGGAGTTTTTGCAAGAATTCCTGTTGTTTCATCACGGAGTTCCGGTGAAAGAAGACGGTCCACTTCGTCAAAAACTGCAACTTTCAGTTTATCCAGCTTGAGTTTCTTTAGATTTGCAAGTTCAAGAAGCCGTGCCGGTCCTCCGATTACAATCTGCGGTTTGTCTTTAAGAGCATCCTGCTGTCTTTTGATGGAAGTTCCTCCGATCAGAAGAGCTGTGGTCAATCCGCTTACGGACTGTATTTCGTGTTTTACCTGTGAAGCAAGTTCGTGTGTTGGTTCAACAATAATCATCTGGACATGATTGTCTGAAGCATCGATTTTGTCCAAAGACGGAATCAGAAATGCGAGAGTTTTTCCCGTTCCTGTTTCTGATTCAAAAAGTACATTTTTGTTTTCCTGTAAAAGGGGAATGATTTTTCCCTGGACTGGAGTAGGATCTGTAATTCCTTTTGCTGCAAGGATTTCCTTCCATTCGGGAGTAAAAGAATATTCGGTCATTTCTTGAGTGTAGCATATTCTTTCAAAGTGTGCTAGAATGAAAAATCATGAAAGTAGGTATTGATACCCTGGGTTGTGGTCATGGTCGCTCAGGTATCGGCAGTTATTTGTTTTCACTGGTAAACAGTCTTCCTGTTGAGGACGGAATCAGTTTTGAACTGTTCGGTACGGAATCAGACCGTTTTTCTTATGTTCCCGGCGGTTCTTCCATTTCTTATAAATCAGTTACCAGTCATAAATCGGATTTTTCACGGGCTTGGTGGCATCATTTCAGATTGTCAAAACTCATCCGCAGACAGAAATACGATATTGTGCTTTATGCCGGTGTGAGCCGCCATATTGCGATTTCCAACGCATGCCGCAGCGTTATCGTAATCAACGACAATGTTTCCGACGTGATTTCCAAAAAGGGAAGCCGTACAAAAAGCAGATGGCTTCTCCGGTCTTTGAGAAAAGCTGACATAATTATTGCCGCATCAAAATTCATAAAAAAGGATCTTGTCCAGCTTGGAATTGAAAGCGAAAAAATCCGTATTGTTCTTAACGGAATTGACCACGGGCTTTTTTATCCTCATGCGGAACTGGAAACTGATACGGTGCTTATAAAGCCTTTTACAATCAAGCGTCCGTATTTTTTGTACGCTTCCAGTCTGTCAAACCGTTCAAAGAAACATGTTGAACTTATCAAAGGGTTCGAGCGGTTCAAGTCCCAGACAAAATATCCGCACCGTCTTGTTCTTGCAGGTGAAGCGGGAAATTATCTGAACGAAGTTACCAAAGCCATAATGGATTCACCTTACGCATCAGACATTTTCATTACAGGATATTTTCCCCACGACAATTTGAGCGAACTATGTGCCTGTGCAAATGCTTTTGTTTTTCCGGCTGTAAAAGAAGGTGTGGGGCTTCCGGTTCTTGAAGCAATGGCTACAGGTGTTCCTGTGTGCTGCGCAAAAACTCCCGCTCTGTCAGAAATTGCAGGAGATTCAGCTTTGTTTTTTGACCCGGACAGCATTGAAGAAACTGCAAAAACTCTTGAACAGATTGTGGCTGATGAAAAACTTCGTCAAACGTTGATTGAATCAGGCCTTGAAAGATCAAGACGGTTTTCCTGGGAAAAAACTGCTCAGCGCACTCTTGATGTACTTAAAGAAGTTTCCGCCCAAGAATAAAAAAAAAGCTCGTCCGCCGGCAACCCGAAAAACGCTTGCAACTTGTTGTGCTTCGATTTTTTTCAGGCTGTCGGCTGCAAAAAAGTTATTTTCCTTGACAGCGGCTACCTGTCAGTTATTTTTTTGCAATTCCTGCGGAGATTTTCTTTTCATTGAATTTGAGAAGTATCAGTCCGCCCAGAAGACAAAGAACTGCAGAAGCCACAGCTACAATTCTTACACCGCCTTCAGTTGTTGCGCCGCTACCCCCGATTGTTGAAAGGGAAGTAAAGAGCAGCATTGCAATGCTTTGACCCAATTTGAAGCAGAAAGTACGTGCGGCAAAAAACATTCCCTGACGGTTTTCACCTGTTTGGTTTGCTTCATATTCTGCCACGTCCGCAACCATTGCCTGGGGCAGGATTCCGAAAATTGCCATCGGAAGTGAACCCAGAACAACCACGAGAATTCCCTGGACAACTGGAGAAAGTGAAAGAAGGCCTGTAATTGAAGTAAAGGCGAATGTTACTGTAAAAGTCAGGAATGCAAAAAGCACCATTTTTTTCTTTCCGAATTTGCCTGTAAATCCGTTGATGGGAACGTAGAAAACGAGTGAAAGGGCTGTCATGCCCACAAAGAGAATCGTGTTCCAGCTTTCGTCAAGTTTCATGAGTGTTGTTACAAAGAAAGGAAGACCGGTCTGGAACATTGTAAGGCCGATCCAGTAAAAAATGTCGGAAGCAACAAAGATTCTGAAATCCCGGTTTTTGAATGTTGCGCCAAGAGACTGAAGAGCCGTGCTTTCAATAGGTTTTGCTTCAACATAGTCTTTTTCTTTGATGAAGAAAACGGGAAAAAACATACCGATGGCCGCAATGACGGCAAGAATTGTAAGTGCAATGCGGATTGATACGATGCGGGTGAATCCCATGCCGATGAAAATTCCCCAAAGATAGGGTGCAACATAGGCCACTGCGGTACCCACGATGAATGTCAGTGAAATTGCTGTGGAACAATACATGCGTTCTTCAGGTGTGCTTCCAAGTTCTGCGTACAAAGCTGTATATGGTGTGCAATAAGCTGTGATGAAAAGGTAATACAATGCAACAGTTATAAAAAGCCAGACACCGTTTGCAGTTGAACCGGCGGCAAAGGGTGCACTGAATACAAGAACTGTTACCAGTGCAAGGGGAATTGCTGCAGCTTTGAGAAATGGAATGCGTCGTCCGTTTTTTGATTTGCATTTGTCAGACATGGAAGCAATCATCGGGTCTGTTACTGCGTCAAAGATTCGTCCTGCCGCCGTAATAAGCCCCAGAAGTGTAAGCCCGAAAAGAATGCTGCCCTGTGGAATCAGCGGAATCTGTCCTTCTGCAATAAGATCTTCTGTGGGCTGATAAAAGTATACCAGCCAGCTTCCGATGAGTCCGGACAGAATTGCGTATCCGAACTGCCCGATGGCAAACATCCACATTCTGCTCTTTGTAAGTTTTTTCATATTTCCTCCTATAAAAACTCCGCGTTAGCGGCGAGCCATGGAAGGCGAGAATAATCAGTTTGAGAGCGCAACGCGCGAACAAACTGAAGTGAAAAAATTACATGGACGTAATTTTTATCACGCCTCCTAATTAAAAACGCGTCAACAGCGAGCCACGAATGGCGAGAATCCAAGTTTGTTTGCGCCTTCTATTTTTCGTTTCTCAGTGCATTTATGAACAGCTGGGACATAAGTTTCATCTGCACAATTCCCGGCACATCTTTGTCCATCCGGAGCATTTCACCAGTCAGGGCAAGTTTCTGTCCCATTGCAAAAAGACTGTGTGTCAATGTGTAATAAAGAATTTCCCCGCCGTCATTTTCCACAAGATCTTTCCTTATGGAACCGTCATCAGCGCCTTTCTTTATTGCTGAAATCACAAGTTCCTTTGCGTTGCCGATGGTTGATTCATATACTTGAAGTTCGTCAGGAAGAACTCCGCTCCGGTGGACAAAGGAATCAAAATAATAAATGAAACGGAAAAAATCCCCGTTGGAATGGAACATTTCGCAAAAAATCGAAAAAATCACCACAATCTGATCAAGTCCGCTTTTTTCAATGTATTCCTGATCATTGAAAAGTGCAGCCCAATCCTGTCCGTATTTTTGCCAGATCTGTGTTGCGCATTGAATTGCAAGTTCTTCTTTTGTAACGAAATACCTGTAAAGAGAAGCAATACCGATTTCTGATTCTTTTGCAATGTCATTCATCGTTACAGAATCAATGCCTTTCTGAGAAAAAAGAGCAAATGCACAGTCCAATATGTGCTGAATTCTCCGGTTTTTCAGTTCATCCTGTTCTTTTTGTCTTATTTCCTTCAAATTCATTTTGTTGCAAGCTCCACGACTTTATAAGCACCGTCATAAATCCCCGCGCTTTTTGCGGAAATGATATTATTGCACATCTGAATCAGGTAATCTTTGTGGTTGATGAAGTTTTCAGCCATTGCACAGGCTTCTTTTACAGAAACGCATTCAGGAGTTCCGTCACCGACTTCCTGGGAACGGATTGCGCCCCACATTTCATGACCGCCGACTCTCCGGATAAGGAGCTTTGGAACCGGGTAAAATGCCAGTTCGCTGGGTTTTGTTACAAGAACATCGCAGGCGCGCATAAGAATGTTTGTACAATAAACAGCGGCAAAAATATCTTCGTGACAGAACACGTCAATCTTTGCTTCAGAATTTTCACCGGCATCAATTTCGCTTTTTGCAAATGCCAAAGTCCGTTTCCAATCGTCAAAATGTGTCCGGCATTTTCCTTTAAGACACAGCTCAGAAAGTTCCGGAACCATTTTGCAGAATGAATCCCAAACGTTTCTGTAGTCTCCCACGTTGATATACAAAGCAGCTTTTCCCTGTTTTACATAGGGAAGAATTGTGCGGATGATAGAAGCAAAAAAATCAGCCTGTGCGCCTGCACCGCCAATTGTTAAAAGAAAGCGGATCGGTCTGCCGTTTTTTGCCCGAGCAATACGCTTTCTGCAGTCTTCTTCAATGTTAGCAACCAGTTCGTGATCAATGTAATGGCCTGTATATGCAATATCATCACTTCCCATGGGTTTAAGCAGCTCATTTTCCTTGAAGCCCCGCAAGTTTCTGTAGCCCCAATAAGCTGAGGGCGTCTGCACTGTGTGAAGGGCTCCTTCTGAAAGATGTAGAGCCATGGGCCAGTTGTCCGGAATTGCATTTACTGAGTGAGTCAGTCCCGCATGAACTGCTGCCTGTGACGGCCATGCGTGGGTAGCAATATAAGGTGTGTCCACGGGAATGTCCCTGAAAAGGGAAGTCATCAGTTCTGAAGCCGCCTGGTCTACAGCATTGTATGTGAGTTTTCTGAAACCTTCACTGTTCAAAGGTTCCCAGTAAAATTTGTTGAAAAGTCTGCTCTTCTGGGAAAGTCTTGATCCCAAAGAATAAAGGTCATTTTGTGAGGAAATGATTTTTGTACAAGTTGTTTCCGGAAAAGAATTCAAATCCAGCCAAAGAGGAGTGTAACCCAAGTGCCTTGCACAGGAAGCCATTGCCATTGAAATGCGGTAATGCCCGAATCCCATGCGGATATTACCGATAACAATGCTCTTGGGCGGAAGTGTCTCCATGGGAAGTTTTGATAATTTCAAAACTTTGATTCCGAGAAGAGGTGTCAGAACTTCGTTGTCTACAGCTGCAAGATGGTAACCTGGAATTCTGTCGTCACCGAATTTCTTCAGATACTTTTGCTGTGTCTTATAGGCTTTTCTTATGGTTCTTCGATCAATCGGATTTCCGAAAATAACCCTTGTTCTGTCCATTTCCTGATTGCTCCACAAATAGAATGTCTTAGTGATAGTGAATGATTTTTACTGATAGTAAGACTATCACTCGTAAAACCAAACTATCACATTGATTTCATATTGTCAACTTTTTTTTTACTTGCTTTGAATTTGTAAAAAAGGTAGTCTGTTCCCATGAGAGCAACAAAATCTGTTATCAGTCTGGATAACTTGAAACATAACCTGGAAATCATAAAAAACTTCATTGATAAAGACACTCTGATCTGTGCAGCAGTAAAAGCTGATTCTTACGGCCACGGAGCTGTCCAATGCGCAAAATGTCTTCTGCAGAACGGAGTTTCGTACCTTGCAGTGGCCGCAGTTGAAGAAGCCATCATTCTGCGGGAATCCGGCATAATGGCACCGATTCTTGTGCTGACATTGCCGCAGAAAACTGATGCAGATGCAATTATTGAATACGCACTGACGCCTCTTGTTTTTGACAAGGAATTTATTTCCAATTTGAACGCCCACGCAGAATCTTTGGGTGAAAAAGTTTCTGTCCATCTGAAAATTGATACGGGAATGGGAAGAGCCGGATGTTTTCCTGAAGAAGCTGCAGAAATTGCAAATTATATTTCAAAGATGAATTCTCTGGTTCTGGAAGGTGTTTGTACACATCTTGCAGTTTCCGATTCATTGGACTCGGATAACGTTGAATTTACACGGGGTCAGATTGCAGCTTTTTCTCGGGCTGTGGAATCAATCAAAGCTGTCGGAATCAATCCGGGAATCTGTCACTGTTCCAGTTCCGCCGGCACTTTTTTGTACCCGGAAGCTCATTTTTCTATGGTCCGGCCGGGAATCACTCTGTACGGTTATCTTCCGGATCCTGAACTTAAACCCGCTGTGGAAAAAGCCCTTGGTTCCCAAGTCAGTCTTAAACCAGTAATGCAGTTTACTACAAAAGTCGTTGCAATCAAAAAATTCGCTCAGGGTCAAAGCGTTTCTTACGGACGGACCTGGATTGCAGAAGAAGACTGTGATATTGCAGTACTTCCTGCAGGATATGCAGACGGGGTTTCAAGAATCCTCAGCAATAAAATCAATGTTCTCATAAACGGAAAATCTTTTCCGTTGGTCGGGCGTATTTGCATGGATCAATGCATGGTTAACATCGGAAAAAATTCAGGCGTTAAAGTAGGTGATGAAGTCGTTCTGTTCGGCTGGCAGGAAGGTGCAGAAACCGCAGACGATTGGGCTGCAAAAGCCGGCACGATTTCCTACGAACTTTTGTGCAACATAAACAAGCGTGTTCCAAGGATTTATGCCGAATAAAAAAAGCCCGCAATCTTCTGAAAACGGATTGCGGGCTTTTTTTTGTCTTTTCAGTTTTTGCTATTCCTGAAGCTGAATCACTTTAAGGTCTTCAGTGGAAAGGAGTTTTGCACTTCCGGAAGTATCTGTAACAACAATTCCCTGTTTTGTTTCCATAATTGGAGTTGCTTCAAGAACCTTCATTTCTGATTTCTGAACCAGTTTTAGGCTTGTATTGTACTGACCAAGAACCCAGCCGTCATTCTCTTTGATGACTACATAAAGATAATCACCGGCTTTAAGAAGTGAAGATTTGGGAGAAACTTCTTCGCGGCACTGGGAAACAATTTCCATGTTCTTGTTGTCCAGAAGTACCAGACGAATTGCAGTATTTCCACCTTTGTTTTCGCCTGCAACAGCTGCATATTCATCGTCAAGAGGAACAACAGTTCTGTTGCGGATTACTGTAACCGGTGACTGGCGGATGACTTCACCTGAGTCAGCATTCATCTGAACCAGTGTAGAAAGCATTTCTGTCTCATCCACAAGAACCAGTCCGTAAACAGGAGTGATTGTTGAAGCAAACATTTCTTCAATCAGGTTTTTCTGCTGGTCATTGGCAATTGCAGTGCGTTCCTGCTGTGCTTCTGCTTGCTTTTTATCAGCAAGTTTCTGCTCATCAGCAGCTTCCTGAGTTTTTTCTTCAGCGGCTTCTTTTGCTTCTTCAGCCTTTTCCTGTGCTTCAACAGCTTTTTCTTCCGCTATGATTGTTTCTTTCTGTGCTTCTTCAGCCTTTTCTTCGGCTTTTACAGCTTTTTCTTCAGCAGCTTTTGCTTCTTCCTGTGCTTTCTGATTGTCAGGCTGAGCTTCTGCGGCTTTCTTGGCTTCTTCCGCTTTCAGGCGTTCAGCTTCTGCAAGTTTCTGTGCTTCTTCAGCAGCTTTCTTTGCAGCTTCAGCCTGGGCAGCAGCTTCTTCAGCGGCTTTCTGAGCAGCTTTTGCTTCCTGAGCGGCCTGAACTGCTTCTTTCTGTGCTTTCTGTGCAGCTTCGTAAGCTTCGTCAGCTTCACGTTCCTTAAGGTCTACCATGTCTTTTCTGTCTTCAACACCGCGGCCTTCGTCGTCACGCATTGAATTGATGACGTTTGCATCAGAAATGATTGATGTGTCAATTGTGTTGAGTCCGCCGTCAACAGGCTTGAGCAGCGGAATGATGATTGCAGTGTTTCCGGCCCAGTCTGTGTAGTTAAGTGAAAGACCCACATTTTCAGTTTCGATTGCAGCAATGACAGCTGATTTGTATTTTGCAACAAAGGGAGCCATGTTTCCGCGGTAGACTGCGTTGTAAACGGTAATGAATGTTGCAAGAGTTGCAGAGTCCTTTTCGTCATAACCGTATGCGGCACCAAGGTAACCGGCAAGAATGCGGCGCAAGTTCACAATGTGGTCAACACCTGCATCACTTCCTACAACAAAAATATCAGCATCAAGTTTGCCTTTTTCTGAAGAATCAACAATATGTTTTACAAAATAACGGTTTTCTTTTCCCACATCTGCGGAAGTTCCGGTGTCCTCTGCAACAACTTTTCCCAAATCAGAACCGATTGCCATAATTTCAGCAATGGAGTTTATGACTGCATGAGGCCCGTTGTAGTTGATGAATTCAATGGTTTCATTTCCGGCAGTTACATTGCGAAGTTCGTCTCTTGAAACTTCAACCGCAGAAACAGCAGAAAAGCAGACAGCAAACATCAGACAGAAAACAAAAAAACGTTTCATTTATATTTCTCCCACCTGTTTTGTTCCTGAAAAATCGGAAACATCGGATAATTACGAATTTTAAATGCATAGATTCTGTTTGGACAACAGCACGTCTATTTTATAGCCTACAAAGGCATTTGTAAAGTCAGAGGAAAATGTGCAAAAACATCAGCGGTTTGTTATTTCAAGCAGAGTGGATATTGCATTTGTTGCAAGCTGGCGCACTGAATAGCTGAAGTTGTTTGAAAGCATTGTGGAAAGAATCCTCTGTCCCTGTTTCATCAGAACAGGGGTTCCCATATAACGGCAGATTGCACAGACAGCATCTGAAAGTGACTGATAAACTGCGTCGGAAGTATTCTGAATTTTAAGGGAAAACAAACGGTTTTCAATTGCGTTGATCATTGCATGATTGGGATCAAAACTGGAAATTGCAGCAGCAGAAAGGGCCGCCCTCAACAAACTTGCATCGGATTCTGTCGCGATGATTTGTGCAATATAAGGCGAAAAATCCGTTTCCGTATCTGCCGAATCATAAAGAGCTGTTATGTATTGCGGAATAAGGTTTGCATCTTCTGCAAACTGTGAAAAATCATCCCTAACAATGCTTGAAACAACAGTGGAACGATAAAGAGAATCCGAAAGAATTTCCTGAATTTCTGCAATTTCCGATTCAGTCTGATTTTGGGGATCATAAGCCCCGTATTTTATTGGCGGCAAAGCAAGTGATTTTTCTGAAAAAGTTGTCTGATATGTTCTGAAACAGGAAACAGTCCAGGAATTTGAAAAAAGAACAAGTTTTCCTGCTGAAAGAAAACAGAAAAATCCTGTGTCCGTAAAACTGTGATCCCAGACTTTGTTTCCGTCCAGTTCAAAAAGAACTGTTCTCAAAGGGCTCATTACATCAGATGTAACTGCGATTATTCCTTCTTTGTAGCAAAGAATTCCGTTTGCGCAGGTTCTTTTGTTCCAAACAATTGAATGTGTTGCTTTGTCAAGATAAAACAAAGTTCCGTCTCCGAAAAGCACTGCATAACCATGTTCCGTTTCTGCAAAACTTGCAGACAATGCCGAAGAAATCAGATTCTGACCTTCTGTACATGACCAGAGACTCTGGGCTTTGGAATCAGATACACGGCAGAGACCGACTGTTCCGTCTGTAAATCCCAAAAGAACACCTTCCGAAACTGTCTGGGATGCACAAACTTTTCCGGTGAATATGATTTCTTCAAGAAAAGAACCGTATGGAGAAAGACGGTAGCCAGTACTTGGAGAGGAGGAATCAGTTTCTACTATGCAAAGCAGACTTCCGTCGTTCAAGTGGACAAGAGGCTGTGCAATGTCATGCTTCATGTCCTGTGACCACAAGATGCTGCCGTTTATTCCAAGACAAAAAATTGTATCATTTGTCTGAACAAAGACAGTGCCGTTTTTTCCGGGCAGCGGCGGGGCAGCAATCAGATCTGAAAATTCCTGTTCCCAAAGCAGAATTCCGTCCGGATTGTAGTAAGTCACAAAAGATTTGTCACGGGATACTACATAAACTGAATCATATTCTGTAACCGAAAAAAGGCCAGAGGGAGGGCGGCTTATTCTTCTTTGGCTTACAATGTCCCCGCTTTGTGTGAAAGTGCAGAACATGCGGCCGTCAGTAATTGTGAGAAAACCGTAGGAAGTGGGCTGAGGCCGTCCGATAGGGCGTCCGCTTGCAATTTTCTGCCAGAGCGGGGCCAAAGATTGTGCATCAACTTTTGCCATGCATAAAAAAAAGACAAGAAAAAAGCATAAAAAGAATGAGCGGAAAAAATCCGAGAAACCTGTCTTTTTTGACAAAACAAACATTATTCGGCCTCAAAATATGCAAGACTTTCTATATGACTTGTCTGAGGATAAAAATCCAGAAGAAAAAGCTTTGTCAACCGATAACCAGATGACAAAAGAATTTTTGCATCTCTTGCATGTGTAACAGGATCGCATGAAACTGACCTGATCAAAGAAGGCTTTTTTTCGCAAAGCCAGCTGCAGACCGATTTTTCCATACCGCTTCTTGGCGGATCAATAATCACTGCATCATAATCAAGCCGGGCTTCCGGAGTTTTTGTAAAATCTTCACCGCTTGAGGGACAAAGCCTGATTGTTCCTTCCTGCACATTTTTTTTTGCATAAGAAAGGGCTTTTTTGTTGTGTTCCACCAGAACCGTTTCGTCAAAGAATTTTGCGGCAAAGGAAGAAAAAGTGCCGACTCCCGCATACATGTCAAGAAGCCTTGCTTTGTGACCGGAAAATTCTGTGACAAAGGGCAGTGCTTTTTCCAGAAGCCCTATATTTGACTGAAAAAAACCGCGTACATCAAATGTCAGCTTTTTTCCGAGAATTTCAACTGTGTATTCCTGTGGAATTTCCTTTAATCCGGGATTTTCTGAGGCAGCAACATTTTCAAAAACATGTACGCGACACTGATTTTTATCAGGTGTCTTACGGCTTCCTGTTCTTTTGTTTGCAGATTTTTCTGTCTTTCCATAAGTCCCCGCAGCAGGAACTCTGCCGTTTTTCAGCAGCTCATTAACTTTTTCAGTAGCCACAGGACAATAATCCAGTTTGACAATCCGGTTTGAGTTTCTTTCTTTTAAGCCGCCGTCAACAAATTGAAACCTGCTCCGATAAGCCCAGGAATCTCCGGCAATAATTTCGGCATTTTCAATGATTCTGCGTGCATCGTCAAAAGAAGAATCCCTTCCCAAAGCCCGCAAAAAAGTGTCTTTAAGCACAGAAAGCCGCAATTCACGCTGGTATTCATCATCAGCAATCTGGAGGTTGCAACCGCCGCAAAGGTCATAATAGGGGCATGGAGCTTTTATTCTGTGTTCCGAAGGTTCAAGGAGGTCAACCACTTTTCCCCGGGAAAAATCTTTTTTTTCTTCAATAATTTCTATGGAAGCTTTTTCGCCGGGCAGAAGCTGTGAAACAAAAACAGCTTTGCCGTCAACTTTTGTAAGGCAATCTCCACCATAAACCATTTTTTCTGCTATAATGTTCATTATAATTTACTATAGCAAATAATTCGGGAGGATTCTAGGTTTATGAAAAAAGAAACCCTTTTTGTAGAAATGTCAGACGGAGTCAAAGTTGCCTTGCATACATGGATTCCCGAAGGAGACATAAAAGCTGTGGTTCAGCTGAGTCATGGAATGGCTGAATATTCAATGCGTTATGATGCTTTGGGGGAATTCCTTGCATCAAATGGAATTGTGTTTTATGCTCATGATCATCGCGGACACGGAGAAACTGCCGGATCTGTTGAAAAACTTGGCTATCTTGCTGATAAAGACGGATTTTTCAGAGTTGTTTCGGATGTTCGTGAACTTATAAAAAAAGCACATGCTGATTTTCCCGGAAAGAAGGTTTTTCTTTTGGGACATTCATTCGGTTCTTTTGTTTCCCAGTGTTTTATTGAAAATTTCGGTAATGAAATTGACGGCGTTATCCTCTGCGGTTCTGCAGGACCACGGCTTGGACTTACCGGAATGGCAGAATTCCTTGCAAAAACCGTAACATTCTTCAAAGGGCCAAAATCGCCTGCTCATTTCATCAATGGTGTGGCTTTCGGTTCATACAACAAAAGAATTCCCGGCGCAACTTCTGAATTTGCATGGCTTTCACGTGTTGATGAAGAAGTCAAAAAATACGAGGACAGTCCCTTATGCGGATTCCTTTGTACAAACGGATTTTTCAGGGATTTTTTCGGAGGCTTCAACAATATCCACAAAGCTTCAAACATGAAGAAAATTCCTTCCGGGCTTCCTGTATTCATGATAGCAGGTGATGAAGATCCTGTGGGAAATTATGGAAAATCCGTAAAAGACTTGTTCGGAATTTATAAGAAAAACGGAATAAAGGATTTGAATATGAAGCTTTATCCGGGAGCAAGGCACGAACTTTTCAACGAAACATGCCGTGAAGAAGTCCGTGCCGATGTTCTTGGCTGGCTTAATGACAGAATTTGAATGAATCAGATCCGATAAGTTTCAGGTGCTCCCAAATAACACGGGGGCATCTGATAATCTGCCGGATGAATTACGATCTTTTCCAGGACAAAGTTGGGTGTTATTGCACCTACTTTTAATGTGTTGAGACCGGCTTTGCATTCGGCAGCAAAACTTACAATGCGGATATTGTTCACAATGTCCGTTGACCAGGGTTCCTGATTGTCGCCTACGGCAAAATCTTTGGAAACCATGTCAAGTTTTGTCATGTCACCGTTCAAGCCTGCTGAGAAAGCAAGATAATTGTCTTTTGTTGCAGGGTTTGACGGGTTGCAGTAAAAATCAATCTGATATTTTCCTTTTTCTTCCACTGCAAAATTGTATTCCGCCACAGGATTTTTTGCCCCGGGTTTGTCGAAGTAGGAGATTGCAGGCAATACTTTGATTGCTGACAAAGTTTTTCCGTAATCTGCAAGTTCCACAAAGGCAGCAGGATTTCCGCAATTGTCAATGCCAGATTCCATTTTTGACGCATGGGCCGCTTCAATGCTGATATATTTTCCGGTTTTTACGAATGTTCCTGCAGGAAGGTCAAAATCTTTGCAGACCGTGTTGGCGTCTACAGCGATTCTGATGCAGACAACGCCCGCACTTGCGTCTTTTGACCTGATACGGATTTCGGCAGTTTTTTCATTTGCGGCAGCAAGGCAGTCTCTGTCCAAAGTAACTGTGAGTTTTTCAAGCAGTTTTCCCTTTTCGCCGGCAAGTACACCTTTTGCCGCTGAAACTTTAAGCCAATCAGCAGTAACTTCAACAGAATAATCAATTTCTTTGTAGGAACCGCTTGCCAGGTTGATCACAGCTTCACAGCAATCCGGGTTTCTGAAAGAATCAAGTTCAAGAACACGCCCTGACCAGGGCAAACCGCTTGTAGTTTTGTCAGTTCCTTCAATCCATGCAATGATGCGGCCTTTTCTGGCACCGGCATACTTCATCATCAAAGGATAAAGGTTTTCTTCTTCGTTCCAGTGTCTGAAACCGAAGTGTTCGCTCAATGCCATTCCGTACCATTTTTCGTCACAGATTGTATTGCATTCATCAACCAGTTCTTCATCTGTCTTGAGAATTTCTTCAATCAGGGGAATAAGGTCGTTGGCTGCAACAATTCCGTGTTCTGCATACCAACGGTTTTTTCCCTGAAGCATCTGAAGCATGAAAACATTCATGTTGCCTGCCGCAGGAAGGTAAATCTGTTCATAAAAAGCAGAAAAAATGTCTTTGTGCTCAGGCTTGTTTTCAAGGCTTTTTTTGATTGCAGAAACTTTGTCATAAATTGTTTTTGCAGTGTCAAAAACTTTCTGCCATTCCCCGAAATTTTCCGGATGGAAGGTGTCTGTGCGGAGTGATTCAGTTTTTCGTGCGCCTGTAAGTTTTGTGTATCCAAGAATAATGCTGATTATTTCATCCTGAACTGATTTTGCAAGGCTTTTAAAGTTGAAACGGACCCAGTTTTCCGTATATTTTGCGGTAGTGAAATCCAAATCAGAAAATTTCGGATAATCGTAGGCCAAATCAAGAAAGTAATTCAATGAGAATTCATTGGTTGCAATGTCACCCATGTTGACAATCCACAATTCCTGAATTCCAGATTCATAAGCGGCTGTCATCTGTTCCTTGACTTTGGGAAGAAATGCGGTGTTGAACCATTCATAACTGTAGGGCGAACCGTGATAGTCAAAATGGTAGTACATTCCGTAACCGCCCTTGTGACTGCGCATTTCTTCGGTGGGAACAGTGCGGAGATTGCTCTGGTTGTCTTCGCAGAGCATGAGTGTTACGCCTTCAAGTTCTGGACTGTTTATGAGTCCGGGTGTAGTTTCATCACCATAAAAATAAGGTTCAACTTCTTTGTAGAGGGCGAGCATTCTGGGGACTTTTTCAAGATCAGGATTTACATACTGTCTGATGAGTCCGTTCTGGGTTTTTAGAACATCGCGGAGAAGATCAATATTGTCTTTGAGTGTAGCATTCTGCATGATTGCCGTGTCTGCCTCGCCTCGCATTCCAACAGTAATCACGTTTTCAAATTTTCCGCTCCGTTTGAGCCCGTCTTCCCAAAAACGTGTAATTCCTTCGCGGTTTTTGATGAAGTTCCAGCTGTCACCGTAAATTGAACCGGGACCGCGTAGATATTTGTATTCTTCGCCGGCGCGGCAGCATGGTTCGTGATGGGATGCTCCCATGATTACACCAAGTTCGTCAGCAAGTTCAGCGCTTGCAAGGCCCGGGCCGTCGTCACTGAATCTGGAGGACCACATTGCCGGCCACATGTAGTTACCTTTCATGCGAAGGAGGAGTTCAAAAACATGGCCGTACATTTCAGCAGTAAATCCGCCAAAACGTTTGAATGTCCAGTTTCCGTATGCAGGCCATTCGTCATTGATGAAAAGTCCACGGTATTTTACGGAAGGCTCTTTTGAAACAAGATTTGACTTGTCAGAAAGTTCAACATAATCCTGATGCTGGGGAAGAAGGTCGGCCCAATCTACAAGTGGGGAAACTCCCATAAGTTCAGAAAGATGGAAAAGACCGTAAATTGTTCCTCTTTTGTCGCTTCCGGCAATTACAAGAAGATTTCCGTGAACCGAAAAACTGAAAACTTCACGTTTCCCACGGATTGATTCCGGTTCAAAAAAACCGGCTTCCGCTGCAATGTCAAGAATAGGACTTTTGCCCAATGTGCCGTATACGACAAGGCTTTCTGACTTTGTCCCGGAAGCAGAAGAAAGAAGATCCTCTTTTGAAACATTTTCCGTAACTGTCGGCAGAACTCCTGTAACAAGACGGCAGTCATCCATTACACGTGAAGCAATTTTCTTCACACCGCTGAATGCGGTACTTTCACTGTAAAAAAGTGTTGAACTATCAATTTTCATGAGAAAACTTTATCAGTGAAGAGAAAAAAAGTCCAATGAAAAAAATGGTTCAGTTCCGGGTTATGAGGAGACCAAGGCATCCTTTACACCGCTCTACGTTACTATATTCAGCATTAATCTTATTAAATTTTATACCAGAATCCCTTGTTAATCAAAGAATTTGCTATACATCATATAAATCATCCCAAAAAAATATTTTATACTTCGGCGATAACTCTCTTTTTTGGGTACTTATCGCTGAAGTATAACTGCATTTTCTATAATTGAAACAAATCATCCATAGTTACTTCAGATTGAATCATTCCGCTATATTTGTTCT
>JAKSTU010000053.1 GCA_024402435.1 Treponemataceae bacterium | reverse complement strand
TTTACCGTGTTCCGAAAAAAATGATTGCCGAAATTGCGTCATATGAATCAGTATAACACATTCCGACGAATCTTTGCAAAGCACTCTTAATTGCATAAATATGCGGTTTTTAAGTATAATCAGAGCCATGAGTAACGAAAACAATCCTAAACAGAGCGGCAAAAATCCTGCTCTTTTGCACTGGGCAGACCAGACTGCCGACAAAATCATCCGTGAACGCGGAGATTTGGACCAATATACTTGTGCTTCCGGAATTACTCCTTCAGGAACTGTACATATCGGAAACTTCCGCGAAATCATTTCTGTGGATCTTGTTGTACGCGCACTTCGTGACCGTGGAAAGAACGTACGTTTCATCTATTCTTGGGACGATTATGATGTTTTCCGCAAAGTTCCCAAAAACATGCCGGACCAGGACGTGCTTGAACAGCATCTGCGTTTTCCCATCACACTGGTTCCTGACACAACAGGCCGCGACACATCTTATGCCCGCCATCACGAAGTTGATGTTGAATCAATTCTTCCCGAAGTGGGAATTCATCCGGAATTCCTGTATCAGAGCGAACGCTATCGTGCCAACATGTACACGGAAGGAATGCGTACCGCACTGCAGAACCGCAACCGGCTCAAGGAAATTCTGAACCGTTACCGCGACGATGCACACAAAATGAGCGATGACGAAGATTACTGGCCTACAGCCGCTTTCTGCTGCAAATGCAACAAAGACACCACCGAAATGGTTGATTACGACGGCGAATACGAACTGACATACAAATGTACCAGCTGCGGACACGTTGAAAAAGCTGATCTCCGCACTGCAAAAGAGATCAAACTGGGATGGCGCGTTGACTGGCCCATGAGATGGCAGTTTGAGCACACTGTTTTTGAACCGGCCGGAAAAGACCACCACAGTCAGGGCGGTTCCTTTGACACAGCCCGTCTTGTTGCTGACGAAATTTACCATTGGCCGGCACCTGTAACATTCCGTTATGACTTTATCGGAACAAAGGGCGTTCCCGGAAAAATGTCTTCATCAAGCGGACAGGTAATCAGCCTCCGTGACGTACTGAATGTTTATCCGCCGGAAATTGCCCGCTACATGTTTGCCGGTACACGTCCGAACACGGAATTCTCAATCAGTTTCGATCTGGACGTTATAAAAACCTATGAAGACTACGACAAGACCGAGCGCATTGCATGGGGCGTAGACAAAGCAAAGAACGAAGATGTTTTTGCAAAGGAAAAACGCATTTACGAACTTTCTCAGGTTGAACCGGGAATGCCTTCTGTAATGCCTTATCAGGCTGTGGGCGGATTCCGTCACCTGTGCAACCTGCTCCAGATCAACAGCGGAAACATTGATGCCGTTATTGCAACACTGGGCGACGTAAAACCTGAACAGGAAGCTACATTGCGCAGAAGATGCGAATGTGCATGGTACTGGATTACTCAGTGTGCACCTGAAGAATTCCGTTTTGCCCTCAAAAATGTTGATTCTCCTGATTACACAAAGGCAGATCTTGAAGGCGGCAAACTGGAAGCTGTAAAAAAACTTTACGCTGAAGTTGTACCTCAGGTTGATTCAATGGAAGAAAAACCGCTTTCTCAGCTGATTTATGATGTGGCTGCTTCCTGCGGAATTGAACCGAAAGAACTGTTTACAGCTGTTTATCAGGCACTGATCGGAAAAGATGCAGGACCTCGTCTTGCAAGCTTTATGAAAATCATCGGCAAAGACCGTTTGTCAAAGATTTTGGCAACATACTGCTGATATTGAATCAAAATGGCAAAATACAGACAGTTTCCGCAGATTCCGATTCAGAACAGGCAATGGCCGGACAAGGTGCTGCAACAGGCGCCTGTCTGGTGTTCTGTTGACTTGCGCGATGGAAACCAGGCTCTGCCTGTGCCCATGACATTGGATCAGAAACTGGAGTTTTTTGCCCTGCTGGTAAAAATCGGTTTCAAAGAAATTGAAGTCGGTTTTCCGGCAGCAAATGATACAGAATATGCTTTCATCCGGACTTTGATTGACCGAAACCTTATTCCGGATGACGTTAAAATTCAGGTTTTGTGCCCGATTCGCGAACCGCTGATGAAAAAAACTTTGTCAGCAGTTGAAGGCGCAAAAAAAGTGATTTTTCACCTTTATAACGCGGTTTCTCCGGTTCACAGACAGATGACCTTCGGCATGACAAAGGAAGAAGTCCTTTCTTTTGTTGAAAAGGGCGTGAAAACTGCAAAATCGCTCATAGAAAAAACAAAATTCAAAGACAGTATTACCCTGGAATATTCACCGGAGGATTTTTCCGGCACTGAATGCGATTTTGCAGCTGAAGTCTGTTCAACCGTCTTAAAAGCGTGGGGTGCAGAGCGGACAAATCCGGTCATACTGAATTTGCCGACAACTGTCGAGCATTCTTCCGCAAATATTTTTGCCGATCAGGTGGAATATTTTGTCCGCAAATTAAGTTCAGAATTCGATCCTGACACTTTTGTCGTAAGCCTTCACAATCATAATGACCGGGGCACCGGTGTTGCCTGCGCAGAACTTGGCCTTTTGGCAGGTGCACAACGCATTGAGGGAACGCTTTTCGGAAACGGGGAGCGGACCGGGAACCTTGATGTTGTTACAGTTGCCCTGAACATGCTTACCCAGGGAATCGATCCGGCACTGAACTTCAACCCGATTCTTCCGGTCGCAGCAGCTTATACGCGCCTTACGGGAATGGGCGTTCAGCCTAGGCAGCCTTACGCAGGAGCATTGGTTTTCACATCATTTTCCGGCTCCCATCAGGATGCCATCAGAAAAGCCCTTTCTGCAAGAGAGCAGGCCGCCGACCCGGAAGCACAATGGAACATTCCCTACCTGCCGATTGATCCTGAAGACGTGGGGCGCCATTACGAAGAAATAATCCGCATAAACGCCCAGAGCGGCAAAGGCGGAACAGCCTGGCTTCTGGAACACGATTACGGAATTATTCTTCCAAAAGCAATGCATCCCAGTGTGGGTGCGGCCGTTACGAAGGCAGCAGACAAAAAGCAGCGCGAACTTACATCAAAAGAAGTTTTTGACATTTTTGAAAAAGGCTGGCTGAATACGGCCGCACCGCTCAAACTGCTTGATCTTGCCGAAACACACGTTGACGGTTCGGACATTCAGGACAATGTTCTGTGTCGCGCTGCTGTGGAATACAAGGGCGAATTTTTTGCAATCGGCAGCAGGGGTAACGGACCTTTGGCAGCTTTTGTTGCTGCCCTTGCCCAGACAAGCGTGCCGCGTTTTTCAATTACCTCATTCCATGAGCACAGTGTGGGTACCGGTTCAGACACAGACGCATTTGCTTATGTGGCGCTTACTTTTGAAAACGGTCAGGTTCACTGGGGTTGCGGAAAAAGTTCAAACATCGGTCGCGCAGGTGTCAATGCAGTTGTAAGTGCCATCAACCGGCTGAACTGAATCCGCAGAATTCTTCTGCAAAATCTGCAATGTCACATGGGCCGTCTACAAGAAGCCCGCTCATACCCATTTCAAGAGGACAAGCCAAATCAATGTCGAAACGGTCACCTACGGAGACAATCTGACCGGGCGCAAGATCAAGCACCTGAAGGGCGCGCAGGAATACACGTCTGTCAGGTTTTGAAACGCCGCATGTATCAAGTCCCACAATGTCTTCAGCAGTTTTACGCGGGCAAAGAACGTCTGCAATGTCCAATGCCTTGAGATTTCTGTAAGCCGTTGCTACAGGATTGTTCGTTACGCAAAGAAGTTTTGCGCGCCCGGCCAAAGCGGTGAGAGCTTTTTTCAAATCCGGGTCGGGTTCCAGAAACTCCTCAGGTTTTATGAGTGTTCGGCGCCACTCTATGCTCTGTGCCACCGGAACTCCAAAATGCAGCAGTACATTGGCAAGGCTTGTTTTTGCACCGTCGTGAGCAGCCGCCCATTCAGCACGAAAATCCGCCACCATCCGCCGGCCTTCTTCCGCAGTTATCCCTTTCTGCAGGGCAAAAGCCCGCACCTGGCAGTCAATCTGTTCGGCAGCATATTCATCATCTCTGTAAAGTGTATTGTCAATGTCGAAAATAAATCCGCGAATTCGGGACAAATCGGAAGGAATATTGAATTTTTTCATTTTGTGTTTTTTGTGTTTTCTGATTTCTTTGCAAGTTTCAGAAATTGTTCCTGATACATGGCTTGTCGAGATTTTGACGGGAGAAAATCTCTCTGGGATTTGTGCATCTTTGCAGCAGCAATGGGAATGGTGTCAAAAACTCCGATTCCTGCCAATGCAATGGCCGCATTTCCTGTAAGTTCCGCATCAGGAGACGCAGGCTGTACAAGAGTCAGACCAAGAATATCAGCTTTCATCTGCAGCCATGCAGGACTGTGTGCCTGACCTCCGGTACAGGTAACGTATGAATAAGGAGAAATTCCGTTTTTATTTGCAAAACTTACCAGCTTGTACAGATTTGAACGGACTTCAAAAGCGATTCTTAGAAGCAGCTCATAACCGTCGGAATCAGTGTTCTTCAGAAGATAGCGGACGCATTCATCTTCCGGAATATTTCCGTAAAGGTTTTCCAGACGCCAATATGCAAAACGTTCCCCGCTGTCCGGAATCAGCACGCTGGCATTCCAAAGGGGACTTACAGGAGACGGCAAAGTGCGTATTCCATCTGCAAAAAGCGGTTCAAAAGTACAAAGATTTATGCCCTCGCTGGAACCGGCCCGGTCGCAGATTTTTCCCGGCACAAGAGTGTTTGTTCCGATAAGAGCAATCGCAAAATCCGGTCCTCCGCAAAAAACAGGCGGCATGTCGGTTTGTGTAAAATCCAGAAGTTCAGCCTCTTCTTTCAGAAGAATTCCGGTAGGTTTTCCAAGGTCTACAAAAGGCGGAAGTTTTTCTTTTGGAATATCGAACATGCAGAGCAGTTCTTCGTCCCAGTAAGCAGCGGAATACCGGCTGTCAGGCAAAAGAGTCGCGGCTTCACCGGTCAGCTGCATGACAAGGTACTCCGGCACAGAAACCACAGGACCGGGCTGGTTCCAAATTTCAGGCATTGAATGCTTTACATGAAGAATTCTCGGCAAAAAAAGTGATTTCTGTCCCGCCGATTTTGCAATGAATGCAGCCGGTTCGTCAGGTTCATAAGGCTCGTTCCATAAAAATTGACCTGCATCATTTGCAAGACTGGGACCATTTCCTGAAATACTGACTGCACTTATATGAGGTACTTCTTTGGCATCAAAGAGAAAAGTCTTTACAAACTCGCGGGATGCTTCACGAAGCGCTGTTATCCAGCGTTTTGTTCCCAAACCGGAAACAAAGCGTTTCTTTGTGAAACACAGAACATTTCCTGAAAAATCAATCAGAGCGGCTTTTAGAGAGGAAGTTCCTATGTCTGCGCAAAAAACCGCTTCTGTCATGGTCAGTCACGTTTTACAAGTTTCTCGATAATTGTACGGTTGTCAAGCAAATCACTCAAAGACTGATTGTGATGCAGACGTGCAATTACGTTTGCAAAAAGTCCGCTGACATTTGTATTGATATACCATTCGCATTTCAAAAGTTCTTCGTGATAAACGGCATTTGTACCGATGATGCGGTAGAACAGTCCTTTCTGATATGCTTCGTTGAACTGTTCGATTGCGTTTCCTGTAAAGAAGGGCAAACTGATTGCAGCAATTACTTTTGTTGCACCCTGTTCCTTAAGGAATTCCATTGCTTTGAGCAATGTACCGCCGGTTCCCAACATGTCGTCTGCAAGGAAAGCAACTTTTCCGTTGACATCACCCAGCAGTTTTACCGCTTTGATGTTGGTTTCATGTGCATTCTGAGTAACGATTGAATAATCCCGCTCTTTATAAATCAATGCCAGAGGTTTTTTCAGACCTGTCGCATAGAATTTGTTGCGGTCAATGGCACCTGTATCAGGCGAAACAACAACAAGATTGTCACCTTCGCTGCCCAGATTAACAAGTTTGGAAAGTTCCCGGATAATCTGATAACTGGCGTGCAGGTTTTCAATCTGTGCTTTTGAGAACGAGTTTTCGATTTCGCGGGAGTGGATGTCCAGAGTAATGATTCTTGAAACACCCATGTTTTCGTAAATATGGCCCAAAAGGCTTGCAGTAAGACCTTCGCGGCCTTTCTTCTTGTGCTGGCGGCTGTAAGGATAAACAGGAACAACAAGTGTAATGCGGCTTGCACCGGCCTGACGGACAGCATCAATTGTTACAAGAAGTGACATGATGTGGTCGTTTACAGAAAGGGAAAGTTTGTTTTTTCCGCCGTTGAGGGGGATTTCCTGATGATTTTCAACATCCTGACAGATGTAAACATCTTTTCCGCGGATGCAGTCTTTGATTTCGGTTTTGAACTCACCGTTCATAAAGTAGGTGAATTCACAGTTGCACTTGAATTCAGGCGCGCGATAATGATTTACATTCCCGCGGACACACAGCTCGGAAGTCTGCAAGTCGTTGAAGTAATTGACATTTTTGATCAATTCTTCTTTATCCACTTCATAACGTTGGGAAATAACGTCGCGTTTCAGATTGAAGCGGTGTTTATACATGTGACGAAGGTGAGCAATGACTTCATTAGCGAACACTTCACCACCCGGACAAGCGATAATTGCGAGATTTGTGGGCTCTGAATAAGGCATTTATGGCACTCCGTGTTGGATTCCCGTTCGGGGGAATTGTCTAAAATCTATCATTTTTTGGTATTTGTTTCAAGGATATGCAATGTTTTTCAAAGTATTTCGGAATTCCGAATTCCGTAATCACACCTGCATGTAATCGGCGCCTTCTTCCGTAGGGAATACTTTGACAGTGTTTGCTTCCATCAGTGTCTGGTCAAAAAACATGTGCAGATCAAGCACTGAAGGTGAAAAAAGGTCCATTGCATTGTAAGACAAATCCAGAAGTGTTTCTGATTCTTCGCAATCTGCGCGGGAAAAAGCTCCGTGAAGCGAAACAAGATCTGTAACCGCAGGCAGAAGCTGATAACGGTTTTTCTCTTCGTATTTGATCCGCAGAAATGCCAGCTGCATTTTTTCAATGGATTCATGGGTTTCCTGAGCGGGGTCAAATCCTGACGAAGCATTGCAGTTGTTGCATGAAAGCCATTCGGAAAAATCGTGGAAAAAAACTGAAGGTTTCAGTCTGAGCGGCTTGATAACCGTAAGAAACCACGGAACCGCCCGGCCCCGTGTATAGAAAAGGTCCGCTGCGACAGAAAGATTCTGCAGTGTTCCGATGTCCTGAGTTGAAAAAACACCGCTGGGCCGGATTCCGTCTGTAACCAGTTCCAGATGATTCGGGTACTGTTCCACGGCAAAGTCCAGAGTGTCGCGGGCGGTGCGGAGTGTAAGGGGCTGTTCTGACGGCGGCACGGAAGATCCGGCAGATTCACCGGATGCAGAAGAACCGAAATCAATGGAAATACCGAAAACAAGCCCCGCATCGTTAAGAAGCGCGCATTTTTTTGCAATGAATTTCTTTGTTGCGGCAGTCTGCGGGTTCCGCCCGTCAAGAAGAGGAAAACTGATTGTGGCAGACACATAAATCTGTGACAAAGCATTTACTGTCTGCGCATCAATTGCATCAAAGGGAAGCTGAATGTCAAAAAGCATGTCATCCTGCATGAGCGCGTTTTTTGCAAATGCAAGAACAGCCTTTTTTGAGGAAGTTTCTTGTGGCGGAACAACTTGTGTCTGCATATTACAGAAGCGGAATTCCGTTCTTTGCGCAGTCCTGAACCATGGATTCGGGCCATGCACTGACCTGAATTTCACCGATGTGAGCCTTGCGCAGGAAGTACATGCACAACCGTGACTGACCGATACCGCCGCCCATTGAGTAAGCAAGCTGTCCGTTCAAAAGCCGTTTGTGGAACATCATTTCCTTGCGTTCAGTGCAGCCGCGTTCTTCAAGCTGCTGAGCCAATGATTCGGGTGAAACACGGATTCCCATGCTTGAAAGCTCGAATGCTGTTTCAAGAACAGGGTTCCATACGATAAGGTCACCGTTGAGACCGTGATGCCCGTTGCCTGTTTCTGTAATCCAGTCGTCGTAGTCAGGAGCGCGTCCGTCATGAATGGTGCCGTCAGCCATTTTGCCGCCGATACCGATGATGAAAACTGCTCCGTATTTTTTTGCCGCAATCATTTCGCGGGTTTTGGGAGAATCGTTGGGGAACTGGCGCTGAAGATCTTCTGCATAAACAAAAGTAATTTCCGGCGGCAGAATGGGTGAAATTGCAGGATAACGGTCGTAAATGAAAAATTCAGTACGCTTCAGACAACGGTAAATGCGGCGGACAGTGTCCTTAAGGAATTCCACATGCCGGTCCTGTTCGTTGATTACTTTTTCCCAGTCCCACTGGTCAACATAAATTGAATGGACATTGTCCAAATCTTCGTCAGCACGGATTGCATTCATATCTGTGTAAATACCGAAATCCGGTGCAAGATTCATGTCCGTGATTTTTACGCGCTTCCATTTTGCCAAAGAATGAACGATTTCCATGGTTTTTTCATTCATGTCCTTTACAGGAAAAGAAACGGGACGTTCAACACCGTTAAGGTCATCATTGAGTCCGATGCCTTTTTCAACAAAAAGCGGTGCTGTTACGCGGGTCAAATTCAACTCTGTGGAAAGTGCCAGCTGAAAAAAATCCTTGATCATGACAATTGCATGCTCTGTTTCCTGAACAGAGAGGATACTCTTGTAATTTTTGGGAATGTAAAGATGAGACATAATAAACTCCGCTTGAAATATACAACTTAGAACGTGATTTGCTCAAGGCTTGCAAAGACCTGAAGCCCGCATTTCCTGAATCAGAGGACGGATTTTTATGCCGTTTTTTTCAAGTTGTGCCATGGTTTCAGAAAAAAGCTTCGGATTGCGCTTCCCATTTTCGGGCGACAGATTATCCAGCGCAAGTACAAACTGATTTTTCTGGGCTTCGTTCATGCCGGAAGGGATTCTTGCACGACATGTTTCCTGCATGTAATTCCACAGGAAAAAACCGCCGGATGCAACAACAGGTCCGCCAAGCCACCATAGTTTTTCAGGATCAGCTTCTGCGGAACAGGCTTTGTCACGGTTCTGTTCGTAGCGGGCAAGAGATTTTTCCACCAGATTCTGAGGAACGGAAGGCTTCGGAACTTTAAAATCGAACCACTCCCCTACCGGCTTTTTGATTCCGCGTCCGTTCATCCATGATTCCAGCGCAAGGTTAAGTCCGTTGCCGAACTTTTCTGATTTTTCCTCGCCTTCAAAATGAAGTCCGTTTTTGGCAAAAACGCCGGCATCTTTCGGTTCAACAGGTTTCAGATCAGGGTGCATGCCTTTTTTCCATTCGTCATAAAGTCTGGAATGCCTTGTCAGAACGAATTTGTGCCAGAAACAGGAATCTATGAGGCCTGCTTCAAAAAACTGCCGGAGTGTTTCCATCGAGTTGATTATGTCCTGATCAGATTCTCCAAAGTAGCCGTAAATCATGTAGGCGTGAACCAGAATGCCTGCTTCTTTGAAAGCGCAGCACGCATTGACGATGGAATCCAAATCAGTTCCTTTGCTGATTTTGTCAAGGCCTGAACCGGTTGCAATCTCTATGCCGCCTGACACGCCGATAAGCCCGCCTTTTGCAAGAAAATCGGCCAGATCCCGGGAATAAACTTTTTCAAAGCGGATGTTTCCCCAAAAGCTGACCGGGCTTCCCGCGGCCATGTTCTTTTCTGCAAATGTTTTCATTGCCTGGGGCGGCATGGCTTCGTCAACAAAATGAATGCCATATACGTTGTGGGCGCGGCACTGGGCATAAAGTCCGTCAAAAAGCTCGGAAACCTGTGTCATGCGGTAGGCTTTCACGTAATCCAGAGTGACGTCGCAGAAGGAGCATTTGTGCCAATAACAGCCGTGGGCCAGATATGCTTTTATCCATGCACCGTCAGACCAGAGGCGCTGCATCGGGTTTGTGGAATCGGCAGCACGGGGATACAGTGAAAAGTCAATGTCCGAGTAATCAGGTATGACAAGTGATGTTTCGGTGTTTTCAAATTCTTCAAGTTCTTTGTGGTTTTCAAGCTGGGGAAGTATTTTCTTTCCCTGAAAAATCCGGAGTTTGTACAAAGGCTCAAGCTGTTCACCTGCATCTGCATCAAGAAGTCCTGATTCAAACAAAGCCTTGTATGAACCGTAACCTCTGTCATAGCTGAGCGCATCGGCATATTCAGAAATTGCGGCATCCGTTACGTCCCTAAGTTCAGTGTTTATGAAACCGCCGCCGATACTGACAAAAACTTTCGTTCCATAAGTTTTTTTGAAAAAACGGGCGGAAAAAAGTGCAGGAGTGAATGTTCCCGCAAAAGGAACGCTTATGCAAACCAGTGTTTTTTTACCTTCTGCGTATTGTTTCTCAATTTTTGCGGCGGTTTCCGTGCCTGGTCCGAAAAGTTCGGTAAGAAGCGGTGAGTAAAAATCCGTAAGTATTGAAGAATCAAGTGATTTTTCTATCTGATCAAAAGAATTTTCACTTATTGCAATGGATTCCGCATAACGGACAAGTGAAAAATTCGGATCAACAACGTAACTGATGTAATCTGCAAAATCTGCGAGGGCGTAGGTTGCAAGCATACGGGCATTATCAGCACCGAAATCCCTGCAGCCGGCCATGTAGCGTTCCATACGGAGTCCGCGGGGCGTGTGGGGACTGAATGCAAGTTTGTGGGCCTGTTCAGTATCACCGCGAAGAACAGACATGATCATGTCGATGGAGTTGCACCACAGATCCTTTTGCAGCACATAGCGTTCAAGGTTTTCAGCGGTATCAAAATCCTTTGATCTGCGGGCTTTTTCTGCCATCTTGAGGGCGCGGGATTCTGAAGATGCGAAAATCTGTTCAAGTCCTTTTCGGGAAAAAATTCTTTCCATCAGCCGGATGTTCATGTCAAACCAACTGGCACTGTGTCCATGTCTTTTGAAAAAACCGCTCAAAAAAGCTCCGGAAGGATAAACTGTGTTAAGTTGAACCACAGGCGGCTGCACAATGATTACATTCATGGCAACATTATTGCGGGAATCTGAAAAAAATGCAATTTTCTTCCCTTAAAACGTAAAAATCTCTATAATCTTCCAATTATGAGTAGTCAAGAAAAAATGATTCCCGCCGGCGAAAACAAAATGGGTACAATGCCGGTCTTCAAACTGATCATGAACATGTCTCTTCCTATGATGTTTTCCATGTTCATTCAAAGTATGTACAACATCGTTGACAGTTTCTTCGTTGCAAAAATCTCTGAAAATGCGATTACTGCAGTGTCTCTGGCATTCCCGATCCAGAATCTTATGATTTCTTTTGCAGTAGGTACTTCAATCGGTGTAAATGCTCTGCTTTCCACACGTTTGGGACAGAAAAACCAGAACGACGTGAACAAAGCTGCAACGAACGGTCTGTTCCTTGCTTTTGCCACTTACGCAGTTTTTGCGGTTCTGGGAATTTTTACGATCAAGCCTTATTTTTACAGTCAGATTGATATTCAGGAAATCCGGGATTTCGGAATCACTTACCTGAACATTGTGCTTTTCGTCAGTTTCGGAATGTTCGGTTCCATAATGATGGAAAAACTTCTCCAGTCTACGGGAAAGGCAACCCTTTCCATGTGGAGCCAGCTTGCAGGTGCTTTGACAAACATCATTCTCGACCCGATTCTGATCATGGGATTGGGACCGATTCCTGCCATGGGAATTGCCGGTGCCGCATGGGCTACAGTTGCAGGACAGATTCTTGCGCTGACTGTGGGCTTTACTCTCAATGTCAGAAAAAACAGAGAAATCCAGTTCAAGCTGAAAGGATTCCGTCCGGAAGGCAAAATCATCTGGTCAATCTACAAGGTTGGAATTCCTTCAATTGTTCTCAGTTCCATTGCTTCTGTCACCACAACGCTCATCAACATGATTCTGGGCGCTTTCTCATCCACTGCAATTGCTGTTTACGGGCTTTACTTCAAGCTGAACAGTTTTGTCTTCATGCCTGTATTCGGTCTGAACAGCGGAATCGTTCCGATCATTGCGTACAATTACGGCGCTCAGAACTACAAGCGTCTTACGTCGGCAATCAAACTGGGGCTTGCAATCGCTTTTACCATAATGTTCGTCGGAATGCTGATTTTCCTCTTTTTTCCCGCACAGCTTCTCGGTCTCTTTGAAGCCAGCGGAGAAATGCTTGCAATCGGCATTCCTGCAATGCGGATCATTGCTTCAAGTTTCTGCGGGGCCGCAATTGCAATTGTTCTGGGATCAGTTTTCCAGGCTTTGAGCATGGCCATGCTGAGTATGGCTGTTTCCGTATGCCGTCAGGTTCTGGTACTTCTTCCCTGTGCATACCTGCTTTCTCTTACAGGAAACATCAACCGTATCTGGCTGTGCTTCCCGATTGCAGAAGTTGTTTCTGTAGGGCTTTCTCTTGTCTTCATGGCAAAAGTTTACAAAGACAGGATCAAACCCCTCAAAAACCTCAAGAAAAACTGATTTATTCGAACTGCATGCTTTTTTTAAGGGCGGCAGTGCTTCCGGCACCAAGCAGATGTTCTGCAATGGCAAAACCGAAAGCAGCTGCCGTGCCCGGACCTTTTGACGTGATGATGTTTCCGTCAACCACAACCTTTTCGTCAGGCTGCCAGAGAATTTCCTTTGTAGCGGCCTGGTCACTCATTCCCGGATAGCATGTACATTTTTTGCCGTCCAGACTGATGCATCTGCTTAGGGCAACGGCAGGCGCGGCACAGATTGCGGCAACAGTTTTGCCTGCTTTGTACGTACGCTTTACAAGTTCCCTTACAGCTGCACTTTGCGCCAGATTTGCGGCACCGGGCATTCCACCCGGAAGAATCACTGCATCAGGGATTTCTTTTTCATCAATGCTTTCAATGCGGCGGTCACAGATGATGTTGCATCCGTGGCTGGCATTCACAATCAGATTTGCAGAAACAGCAACGTACTCAACAGTTACGCCGCTGCGGACCAGAATATCGGCAGGAGAAACGGCTTCTATTTCTTCAAAACCGTCTGCCAGTAAAACAATCGCTTTCATGAATCCAGTATAACACACTAAAGCGCGTTTTTGACACTGATCAGAATGTGACAGGGTGCAAAAATCAGCGAAGCAAGAACCAGCGGCCAATAATGACTGAGAATTCCGCTTGCAAGAAAAATCAGGGCGGGGATTACAGACAGTGCAAGATTGCGGAAAAGACTGATTTTATTGAAGCAGACTGCCCACACGGCACAATAGGCCACAAGAAGCACAATGTCTGTCACAACATAAACTGTGCAAATTGTCTTGTCCGCAAAACCGTATCCCAAGCCGGGAATGATCAGGACCATGAACACCATGCAGCCGTAACGCCCGATCTGTTCCAAAACTTCCGCAAGTCTGTTGTGCCAGCTGTTTTCAAAGCCTTCCGGATGTCTGACAGCGTAAATTATGTTGGGAACCATTATCACAAGAAAAACGGCAGCCCCGAAAAAATTGATGAATTCCATGAGCAAAAACTCCCCGCAGCATCATACATCAAACGTCAGACAATCCAAACCCTTCCTGTCAGATTTACAGCCGGTGGACATGTCTTAGGGGAGTGTGTACTTATTAATCTTTTTTTATGCAGCAATCGCTCTATGCAGATATGAAACAAATTCTGTAACCGGAACTACATTTCCATTAAACAGTTCTGTAAAGTCCCAAGACTTAAACGGATCATCTTTGATAAGATTTTTTACTTCAATATCACCATTCTGAAGAACAAAAGTCACAATATGATGCAGAAAATCTTCTTGTTCAGAGTTGAAATTATATTTTGCAAGATATTCACTTAGAAGTTTTGTGACTGCTTCTGGATTCATTCCTACAATTCTGCGGACAAAAACACCAAGCGGTGCTCCTTCAGAAATAGCATCATAATCTGTCTGAGTTCCAAGTTCTTCACAAAGAATGTGCTGTAAATCCCGAATATCTTTATCAGTTAACGGTTCGATATTCTTGATTTTATTTACTGCCTCACAATCTGTGGTTTCAGCAAGAAAATCTATTACCCTCTGTTTATAGTTCTTAAACTGTGGACTGATGTGCTTTCCTTCTTTTTCCACTACTTCATCCTTGAAGTTTGTTTCGACAGCACTTCTTTTGGGAGCATCCAGATATTTAATCAAATCTCGTACTTGAATACGTACAGATTCAAGCTTTGAAACCGTAATATCTGACCAGAATTCGCTTGCAATGAAAGTTTTGAGAATTTCCGGTTTTGCCCTAATCTCAGGAATTGTCTGCATATCCAAAAGCTGACCGATGATTGTAGTTACTTTCTGGAGAGGTTTACTGAAATCTTCATCTCCTACAAGATGGCTTAATTCCATATTAAACATCCAAACGTCAAAAACTTTTGCACTGCTAGCTTCTTCGTCCGGGCTGATAAGAGGAGTAATGACTTTCTTAATTTCTGCAAGCATCAATGGAGTCACATAATCCCATGTCTTAACATCAGAATATTTATCAACTTCTTTGAGGTTATATCTTACATTAATCAGGTTACGGTTTAAGTTCTGAATCATTGTGACAAGTTCATCTTTCCATTTCTGGTAATATTTTACGTGTTCTTCACTTTCCTGATGTTCACGCTTCTGTAACTTGTACACCATATCAAGCTTAAGCTCAAAGATTTTCTGACTTAAGTTTAATCCTCCGCCATTAATCTTACCTTTTGGATGAATATCAAAAAAATCAAAGTTATCGCAGAAATCAAAGATATAGAAGCCTTGTTTTTCTGGATATGGCTGACATTCAGCATTTGTGATGTCTTCTTTTCCTTTTCCGAAGAATTCTTTTGAAGGTGAAAAAACATTGAAGTCTTTGCAAACACGAGTACCACGTCCAATCATCTGATAGAATTTAATTACAGAGAAGACACGCTTAAAGAAAACGAGGTTTAAAACTTCTGGAACATCAATACCTGTATCAAGCATATCGACACTGACAGCAACAACAGGTTCTTTTGCTGGGACTTTAAAATCCTCAATAATTGAACTGGCCTTGCTTACGCTGTAATCAACAAGCTGACAGTAATCATCTCCTTTTTCTGGATACAATGCCTTAAAACGTTTAACAATGACTGCTGCATGATCATGATCTGTAGCAAATATGATTGATTTACCGAGCTTTTCTCCGCTGTCTGTACGAAGCCCTTCATTCATAAGAGTTTGAATAACTAAATCAACTGTAGGAATATTGATGATGTTTTTATAGAATTCATTACCAAGTTTTACTTTCTGCAAAGCCGTAAGTTCTGCTTCGTCAAAGAAAACTTCGTCATATTCTTTCTTTTCTGCTTCCGTAAGTTCCGTATATTTAGCACCGTTCTTGAGTCTGTCTGTCGTTTTATCAATGGCAGCATAGTCTACAAGGAAACCTTCCTGAACTGCTGTCTCAAACGGATAATCAAAAGTTGGATGGCCTACCTCAAGTCCGAATAATGAATAAGTATCTTCCTGTCCTTCCTGTTCTTTTGGTGTTGCAGTAAGTCCAAGAACGAGGGAGTCAAAATAATTGAAAATAGCCTGGTATTTGTTGTAGCAGGAACGGTGACATTCATCGATAATAATTAAATCAAATCGACCGATTCCAAATTTTTTATCATCAGTATCAATTAAATTAAGCATTGTTGGATACGTGCTTAAAATGATATTTGCACCATAATCCCTGGAACTTCCAGTTACTTCACTAATTGCACATAAAGTTGCATTAGGAAGATATTTTACAAACGCTTTTTTAGCCTGATTTACAAGTTCCGTGCGATCTGCAAGGAAAAGAACATTCTTTACCCAGTTATTGCGCATCAAAATATCAACAAGAGAAATAGCAAAACGAGTTTTTCCAGTTCCTGTTGCCATTACATTTAATGCCTTGCGTTTAAAGCTTGAGTAAGTTTCACAAACTTTTGTACATGCATTCTGGATAAAGTAACGATCAGAGATTTCCTTGTTTACACGAGTGTCTTCAATTGCACCAAGCTTACGGCGAACAATTAACGAATGAAGTTCCTGTAATGAGTAGTAGCCAAAAACTCTGCGTGCTGGACCACCTACTCCATCAACCATGTAAATCTGATATCCGTTGGTATAGAAAATAACTGGCATTACACCGTAAATATCTTTTAAGGCTTCTGCATAGATTTTTGCCTGCTTTGCGCCACTGTCCACATCTTTACAAGTACGTTTTGCTTCAATGACTGCAAGAGCTTTTCCGTCAGTGTCATAAAGAACATAATCTGCATAGCCAACACCATTAGGAAAATCTGCACTTTGAGGAATATTTGTAAGCTTTGTTTCAATACAAGCATATTCAGGTTTAATTGCTTCTTTTACATCACAAAGTTTCCAGCCTGCTTCAAGCAAATCAAGATCAATAATAGCTTTGCGAGTTTCGGCTTCGCTAAAATCAATACTGCTTTGCATTTTTGAATCAGTTGCAATCTTGCCTTTCAAACCATCGGTATAAGGTGATTTTTTTACGCGAACAATTATCTTTTTCTTTGTTTTTTCTGCATCTGCAGCTTTTGGAACAGCATCTGTAACAGCATCTTTGTTAAATGGTAAATAAGAATCAATTATTCCTAAGAATTTTAATATTTCGCCAACTGCATTATAAAGGGACTGCAAGGCAAGAAATGCCATTGCTTTTGTAATATGCTCAGCATGGCTTGCACTGTTACCAAGCTTACGAACAGCATGAACGGAGCTTAAAAGTGGTTCTTCTGCATAAGATTTAAACTTATAATCTTCAATAAGACCAAATAAATCTGATGTTTCTGGATAATATCCATATTTTGTGATATAGAAAAACTTGACAACCCACTCCAAACCATTGCGGGCAGAACGAACAGAAGCATCAGGAAATTGACTAACAAAAACTTCAGTTTGATTGCAAAAATTATAGAGGTCTGCGAGTTCTGTGTTGGTTTTCAGATAGTCAAAATTCATGTTATGTCTCCGATAACGGTAACTTTTAGTTTGCTTCTCTTATGAAAGATTCATATAAAGCAACTGGTCCATAGGTCCAATATTTTGTAGATTCATTTTCCAAAAGCTTATATGTCTGAGATTTATAAATCGCATTAATTGCATCAAAAAAAGTAATCCCTTTTTCCTGTACAAGCATTTTTGCAAGAGAATTAATCTTTCCTGGAAGTAATAAATAAAGATTCTGTTGTGTTATTTCTCTATTCATTTTGATACCTCCTCAGCTTTTGCAAACTTTAGATATTTCAAGGCGCTTGCAGTATGGAACAGCAGTTGATCAGCAAGTTTATAGGCTCTTAATTCTCTAATAAGCCCCTGCTTATCAAGCATTCCATCTTCGTACAAAGCAAATGCCGCATAAACTCTGTCATTTGCTACAGGTCCATATACAATATCATAATCATGGGAAAACTTTTTATCAGTTCTGTTAGCCATTACAAAATCAAGCCAAGCTTCATCAGGAGCTTCAAACCGAAGGACTTTTAGTGAAGACAAAGAGGCTTCATCAAAGGAATAAATATTAGTATAACCCTTAGACTGATTTGCAGCGGAAATTTTTCTTACAACCCATTTATCTGCCTGTTCTCTTGAAGTCGTAGTATAAAATCCTTTTCCATAATCCATAGTATGATTTGGTTCAAGAAT
>JAKSTU010000052.1 GCA_024402435.1 Treponemataceae bacterium | reverse complement strand
GTTTGCGCCTTACGCGTGGATGTCGATTGCGATTTGTTGTCAGGATTTCGGCGATAGTTCCGTTAATTTTTATCTTTTTCCGATTACTTCGTAGATATCCATTTTTTCTGAGATGCCGCGAAGTTCCGCTTTGTCAACGTAACGGCACAGGAAACGCTCTTTAACCTGTTCGTATGTAAAGCCGCTTACCATCAGTGAAGTAGAGTAAGTTTTGTTCAGCGGTTCAATGCGTGCTGCAATGTTTACGTGCCTGCCGATTGCCGTATATTCCATTCTTTCGTCAGAACCGATGTTTCCGACGATTACTTCTCCAGAGTTGATTCCGATTCTCGTATGGAGCGGCTGATCAATCAGTTTCTCGTCCATCAGTTCCCGGTTCAGTTCTTCTTCGGACTTGAGCATTTCAAGAGCAGCTTCAACACATCTTTCTGCATTGTTTTCCATGGGCAGAGAGTCCCCGAAAAAGCTCATGATTGCATCCCCCTCAAATTTGTCAATCGTTCCGCCGA
The DNA here is from genome assembly GCA_024402435.1 of Treponemataceae bacterium. Taxonomy (GTDB): domain Bacteria; phylum Spirochaetota; class Spirochaetia; order Treponematales; family Treponemataceae; genus Treponema_I. The sequence goes on along the minus strand of JAKSTU010000052.1, from coordinate 17,319 downwards.
ATTTCCGGATAATGACTGACATTTTGGAAAGATAACGGTTCAGGATTTTTACGAGAACTTCAGGATCCGTATGCTCCGTCAGCATGGTAAAATCCTGCAGATCGGTAAACATTATGGAAATATTCTTGCGCTCGCCGTTTACACCTACATTTTCAGGATGTTCAAGAAGATTCTGAACAACATTTTCAGAAAGATATCTGGAAAAAGCATCATGAATCTGTACGTCCCGGTTACGGAACTGCATGATTTCAAAGAACATGATGGATTCCATGACAATGCGTGCAACAGGAACCATCAGTCTGATCTGTGCATTGGCGAACAGTTCGTAGGAAGATTTTGAACAAATGTAAATGTATCCGAAAAGTTCCCTTGATCTGAACAGGGGAACTGAAAAACCGTGAACTCCGTGGCTCATGAGTGCTTCAGCTTTCTGCGGCGAAAGGTTACGCTCTCCAATCATTGCCTTAAGGTGTTCATGCTGGATTTTTTTGACGCCAAGCGAATGCTGATAAAGCACATGAGTCCGGTTCCCTTCTTTGCCCAGTGCACAGAAAGTTACGGAACCGGCACTGATGTTCTTTTCAATCCAGGAACAGGTTCTTCTGAAAATTGTCGTACTGTCAGGACACAGGAAAATATTGCGTTCCAGTTCATCCAGTTTGCTCTGCATCCGTTCGATTTTGGGGCTCAGAAAATTTGAAATGACACGTTCAAGCAGAATGTAAATAACAGGTGATGAAGCAATCAGAATCCAGAAAACATAATTGGTTTCGGAATTGATAAGTGAAGCAATCAGTATGAGAAGAACATCCAGAACAACTGTTGACGCGCCGGATTCAATCTTGATGCAGACTGCGTCAGAATGCAGGACAAACATTTGGATCAGTCCCAGGGAAACAGAAAGGGGAATCATCAGAAGCGGAATGATTGTGTAAAAAGTTTCCGTGTAACTGCCGACCCAAAGACTTTCTGAAAGGCGCAGAAGCAGGATGACTACAGTGGGAAGGACACCAACAGAAAATCCCTGGATGAAAAACCTGAGCAATATTGTGGATTGCTTGGGAGTTTTGAAAAGAAGAACGATGACAGAGCAGGCAACCGTGAGAAAACACAGGACAAGACTTGCATAAGCCATGAACATGAATGGAGTTCCGAAAATACTGTGAACACCGAACAGAATCAGAAGATATTTTACTGCGAAAAAAACAATCGGTATAAAACTCAGAGTTTTTACGAGAGAAATCAGATTTCTTTTCTGTCCTGCAACGCGCATGAAGTAAAGCAGACTCCAGACTGATGAACTTGCACAGATGGCACCTGCAAAATCAAAGAGAACTGTGTTCAGAACCGTGTACCAGTAGGTATTCTGCGCAAAAGTGTATGAGTTGAAAATCGTGATTGCGCCGCTGTAGCAGAAAATCAGGAATGATTCAAAATAAAATGTTTCTTTTGTGAAAATCTCTGCAATCAGACTGATTATAATGAAGAGAAAAGTTGTAAGAATAATGATCCACTGATCGGCCGTAACGTAAGAAATCTTTCTGAAAAAATTCTGGTTGCGTGTTATGCGGAAGGAATGAATTTCTCCGTCGGAAGTACGGACAGCATAATCAGTGTTGTTCCTGAAAAGTTTTGAATACATCCGGTAAATGTTTTCCGTTGTTGAATTGCCCCAGTCTGCAATAAACTGTAACGCATCAATATCGTTGATTGCCACGATGTATTGTCCGGAACGGAGTCCTGAGTTGTAGGCCGGTGAATTCCGGTTTACAAGTTCTATGATGAATCCTTCGTCCTGGGTTGAAATGCGCATTCCGGTCAGGGTATAAGGTTGATTTATGTACAGGGCAAATTGTGAAAATGAAATGATCATTACAATAATGCCGACAGTAAATGACAATTTGAAGTGTCGCATATATAAACAATTTTATTGGATTTTGTTTTTTGTACAAGTGCGCAAATTGTAAAAAAGTATGATTTTTTTATTTTTTTTTATAAGATTTGTTACGGAAAAATGATTTTTCCGATAAAATAATGGTAGACTGAAAAGAGTTTTTATTTGAACTCTTTGTTTTAGTGTGAAAATTTCTGCAAGGTGTAAAAAAATACGGATTTACATAAAATATTGTGTGTAAATCGGTTTAATACACTCGAAAAAATTTGACTTCTAGACTAAACTGCAATAAAGTTTAAGAGAACTGAATATTTTTTTCATTTTTTTTATGATTTTTATTGCAAAAAGGATTCAATCTTGGTGACAGATATTTTATTGTGCGTAGTTGTCGGAGTTTTGCTTACATCCCTCATCATTTTTGCAGTTCTTTTTCAGCGTTGGAAGTCAGACCTTAAGAACGAAAAAAAAGCATTGGAATACGATGCTCTTACAGGTCTTTATTCAGAATTGGGATTCACCAATCACGCAAAAGAAATCCTTAAAAAACATCCGGATGAAGATTATTTCATTCTGGATATGGACATAGACAACTTCAGCTTTTTCCGCAGCGCATACGGTTATGAGCGTTCTGACCAGCTTCTGCGCCATATAGGTGCATTGCTTTTTGACATGTGCGAGCAGAACGAGATTGTTGCCCATCTGAGACACGACCATTTTGTGATGCTGGTGCGGGGAATTGCTGACGAACAGAAAAATGAAATTGAAGAGCGTTTCAAGACTTTCATGTCTACAATGGTAGACAAAGTGGTGCTGGCTCATTTCGGGGCATATCAGATTAACGACCGCTCTGAAAACATTGAAGACATGTGCATTAAGGCAAGTTTTGCGCGGCGTGCAATAAAAGGAAAGCGTTCTGAAATCATGAAGCTTTATGACAATCCGCTTCTTGAACAGCACGACATGGAAGCCCAGCTTTCTGCCCGCTTTGAAACTGCCCTCAGAAACAATGAGTTTGAAGTTTTCTTTCAGCCCAAATATGATACCGTTACCGAGAAAATTGCCGGTGCGGAAGCTCTTGTCCGCTGGCGTCAGGAAGACGGTTCCATGCTTTCTCCGGCCGAATTCATCCCCGTTTATGAACACAACGGACTGATTACCTTTCTGGACTTTTTTGTGTATGAAAAAGTATGCCAGATCATTCATGACATGATTGTCTGCAATGTGCCCGTTGTTCCCATTTCCGTAAACTTTTCCCGTGTGAATCTGTATGATGCTTCTTTCAGCCGGCGGATTCTGGACATTGCGCGAAAGTACGGCGTTCCCCAGTCACTGATTGAAATTGAACTGACAGAATCTGTAATGTTTGAAGACGAAAACCTGCTTATTGACATTACCAGACAGCTTCATCAGGAAGGATTCCGCGTAAGTATCGACGATTTCGGAAAAGGTTATTCTTCGTTGAGCCTGATACAGAAAAACAGTTTTGATGTTGTAAAGATTGATCAGGCTTTCCTTGATCATTCAGAAGACAGAAACGGGACATCTGCGGCAATTCTCAAAAGCATATTCTCTCTTGCAAAAGACCTGAATCTTGAAACTGTGGCAGAAGGTGTTGAAGACAAAGCTCAGCTTCCGTTCCTGCGGGATTCCGGTTGCAGTCTGATTCAGGGATTCTGTTTTTCAAAACCTGTTGAGCATTCAACTTTCAAGAAAATGCTTGTTGAAAACTGAGGCAACCGCCAAAGCTGATTTTTCTCCGTCCATTGCTGACGAAACGATTCCTCCTGCATAACCTGCGCCTTCTCCTGCGGGAAAAAGACCTTTTATTGCATCACTTTCAAGGGTTTCCGGATTGCGGAGAATTCTTACCGGTGTTGAAGTGCGTGTTTCAGGCGCAATCAGAAGTGCGTCAGGTGAAATGAAACCTTTCATCTGATTGTTGAAAACTTTGAAGGCTGCTTTTAGCCGGTCTGTAATGAAAGCGGGCAGAACTGTGCGCATGTCTACGGAGGCAAGGGGCGCTGTGTATGAAGTTGGCGGAAGTGTGTCCGAAACTTTGTCGTTCATGAAGTCTGAAAGGCGTTGTGCCGGTGCTGTCTGCGGATTAAGCGCTATGAGTGCGGCTGCTTGTGAGTCGGAATCCGGGTTGCCGTATGAAGGACATCTGTCTGCTTTTTGCTCGGAAAGAAAAGTTTTTGCGGCTGCACTTGCTGCCTGCTGACGTGCTTTTTCTTCAATTTCAGTTCTGAAGTTAAGACCGTCAATGCCGGATTTTGCGCCGTAATCTTCAGGACGTGTTTCTACAACGATTGCTGCGTTTGAAAAACGTCCGCCACGGCTTGATGGCGACATTCCGTTTACTACAATGCCGTCCTGCTCAGAAGCGGAAGGAACCACAAGTCCGCCCGGGCACATGCAGAAAGAATAGACGCCGCGGCCGTCAACCTGTGTGGTCAGTCTGTATTCTGCGGCACCGAGGCTTTCTTTGTTCTGTGCCCCATGAAGCTGAATGCTGTCAATCAGCTGGCGGGGGTGTTCAACCCGGAGTCCTGCTGCGAAAGTTTTTGCTTCCAGGGCAGAGGGCTGAATTCTGTTAAGTATGCGGTAAATTTCCTTTGAAGAATGCCCGGTTGCAAGAATCACTGCTTTTGCCCGGAATTCAGATTCGGCGCCGGATACTGTGTTTTTTACGCGGACTCCTGCAACAGTTTTTGCACCGTTTTTTTCAGCGGAATCACAGGGGACAGCAATCAAGTCTGTAACACATGTATTGAAGTGGACTTCTCCTCCAAAATCAGTGATTGTTCTGTTGATGGCGCCGATGATTTCCGGAAGTTTGTCGCTGCCGATATGGGGATGAGCGTCGGTCATTATGCGGGGATCAGCACCATGGCGCACAAGAATTGCAAGAATGCGGGGAATGTTGCCCCTTTTGTTTGAGCGGGAATAAAGTTTGCCGTCTGAAAAAGTCCCGGCGCCGCCCTCACCGAAACAATAATTTGAGTAGGGATTTACGGTTCCCTTTGTAGAAATGGCGGCAATGTCTCTTTTGCGCGTGTGTGCGTCCGGCCCCTGTTCAATGAGGACAGGCTTAAGTCCCTGTTCAAGAAGTGTAAGGGCCGCAAAAAGGCCTGCGGGACCGTTTCCCACGATTATGACCGGTTCTGCGTCCGTTACTTTGCGCCATGCTGGTTTGTAAGCATCGATGTTTTCGTCCGCCGGGGTTCCTTCCGTGCAAAGATCGTAGCGCAGATGAAGCTTTACCTGCTTTTTCCGTGCGTCCACTGATTTTTTGCGGAACACGAAAGCTGTAATATCCTGGACACGGATTTTTATGTGCTGTTTTGCAAGTTCTGCCGCTGCACGTTTTTTAAGCTGTTCTTCGGAAAGGTTTTCATCGGGGAGAATCGTAATCAGGACGCTGTACTTCATGCCGTACTATAGCACGGGGAAGGGATGAAAAGCAAACAGGAAAAAGGCGGGGAATGACAATCACTGTTCTTTGTTGTAATATGGAAACATGAGTACACACAAAATCCCCAAACGCAGCGAAATTCCTGCTTCTGACAAATGGAACCTTTCATCATTGTATACAAGCGAAAAAGATTGGGAAATGGATCTTGAACTGATTCCCGATCTTGCAAAAGAAATAGCGTCTTTCAAGGGCAAACTTGCAGAAAGCCCTGACAATCTTCGTAACGCATTGGACACATATTGCCGCATGGGCATGGTTTCCGAGACACTTGGTTCTTATGCTTTTCTTCTGACTGCCGGAGATGCGGAAGATTCTGCAAATCAGGACAAATACGGCCGCTATGTAATGACAGTTACACAGGCGGAAGCAGAAATCAGTTTTTTTGAACCTGAAATTCAGACAATTCCTGATGAAACACTTGAGCAGTGGCTGGAACGTCCCGATTTCGGCGTGTACAAAATCTATCTCCAGAAATTGAACCGGCTCAAGGCCCACATTCTGAGCGACAAAGAAGAACGTCTTCTTACACTTGGAAGCGAAAGCGGCCTGACAGCGCACAACACTTTCGGAATGCTTACCAATGTTGATTTGGATTACGGAAAAGTCCGCACGAAAGACGGTCTCGTTCCTCTTACACAGTCAACCTGGTCAAGTTTTATGGAATCAGAAGACAGAGAAGTGCGCAAAAATGCTTACACAAAATTCTACCGCACTTTTGACAAACACAAGAATACATTGGCAAGCCTTTATGCAGGAAGTGTGGCTCACGATGTTTTTGAAGCCCGTGCCCGCGGATATTCTTCTGCCCGTCAGATGGCTCTGTTTCCGGATCAGGTTGATGAATCAGTCTACGACAATCTGATTTCTACAGTCCGTGCAAATTTTGCACCCCTTCACAAATATTATTCAATCCGTAAAAAACTTCTTAAACTTGATGAACTCCGTCACTACGACGTTTATGCGCCTTTGGTCGCTGACTGTGCAAAAAACACCAGTTATGACCAGGCTGTGGAAATCTGCCGCAATGCACTTAAACCTCTGGGATCCGACTACACGGACATTCTCTGTACCGGTCTCAGAAACGGATGGGTTGACCGCTATGAAAACAAAGGAAAACGTTCCGGTGCATTTTCAGAAGGTGTGTACATCGGGGATCCCTACATTCTCCTGAATTACAAAGAAGACGTTATCCGCGACGTGTTTACGATGGCTCACGAAGGCGGACACTCAATGCACTCATGGTATGCTGTCCGTTCAAATCCTTTCATGCATTACAATTACACGATTTTTGAAGCGGAAGTTGCATCCACATTCAATGAACAGCTGGTTTTTGAATATCTGCTTAAAAACAGCGATTCCGAAAACATGCGCCGTTATCTGATTGCAACCCGTGCCAGCGATATTCTTGCAACTTTGTACCGCCAGACAATGTTTGCCGAATTCGAGCACAAAGCCCATGTTCTTGTGGAGCAGGGCATGCCTTTGTCAGCCGATGTTCTCCGCAAAGAATACCGGGCATTGCTTGAAGCATACTTCGGGCCTGAAATGCACTTTGAAAAGACAAGTGATCTTGAAGGCCTTAGAATTCCGCATTTTTACAACGCTTATTATGTTTACAAATATGCAACGGGAATTTCTGCTTCTCTGGCACTTGCAAAACGTGTTGTTACAGGCGGCGAAAAAGAAAAACAGGATTATTTCAAGTTCCTGCAGTCCGGCGGAAGCCGTTATCCCATTGACGCACTGAAAGTTGCCGGTGTTGACATGAGTTCTGCAAAACCTGTTCAGGATGCATGCGATACTTTTGCGGCTCTTGTTGACCAGATGGAATCCTGGCTGTAACAAAAAACTGATTTTGCGGATTTTTTGAAAAAAATCTAATGACAGGCGTGTTTTCTGCCGATAATTGGGCTAGATTATTATATGCATTGTATAACGGCGATTTGAGCACCGCTTTTCAGCAACGCTTTTGGAGAAAAAAATGAGTTCTGTAGCAGATTTTATTGCACATCCTAAACTAGAAGCACATAACCACATGAATCTTGGTATGCGCTATGCAACCTATACTCCTTGGGCCGGTTTTACCATTCCTGACTTTCCGCGCAAACTGAACGGATTGGGAGAAATGCATGAAATCATCGGTCAGTACACACGTCCCAGGGCAAAAACGGCACAGGATGCAAGAGATTTGTTTACAATGGCTCTTAAAGACGCTGTTGCAGACGGTGTAACGATTCTTGAAGGAAGCATTGATACTCAGTTTGTCGGGCATTGCGGCGGAGTTGATCCTTTTATCAGAATGATTTCTGAAATCAGGGATGAATTTGCTGACAAAATTGATTTTCGTCCTGAAATGGGAATGGGAAAAACTTTCCCGAAAGAAAAAATTCAGGCTTGGGTTCCTGCCTGTCTTGAAAGCGGTGTTTTCAAAAGCATCGACCTTTATGGTCCTGAAGTTTTTGAAGGGCTTGATGATTTCAAAAACATTTTTGAACTTGCCGGAAAACTGGGAATCAAGCGCAAGGCTCACGTCGGAGAGTTTTCCAGTGCGGAAACAGTTGCCCAGTTCATAGATTTTTTTGAACTGGATGAAGTTCAGCACGGAATCGGTGCTGCAAAAGATGACAAAGTTCTGCAGATGCTTGCGGACAAAAAAATCCGCTGCAACGTAACTCCGTGCAGCAACGAAATGCTTGGTGCCGTTCCTTCTCTTAAGGAGCACCCCATGCGCAGAATGTGGGAAGCAGGCGTACGCATTACAATCAATACTGACGATCTTCTGTTCTTTAACCGCTCTGTCAGCGAACAGTGCTATGATCTTGTTGAGTGCGGTCTTTTTACACAGGAAGAAATGTTTGCACTGCTGGATTCTGAATTGAATACATGACCTTTTTTGCAAGGTTTTAAAACGGCTTCGGTACGGTTTTGTATCGGGCCGTTTTTTTTTGCTTTGCGGGCTTGAATAATCTCAAAAATGGGAATAATATCACTTTGGTAAATTAATCTCAATTTTGAGAACAATCTGCAATCGGTTTTTTTTGAAGAAGGAAAGATTGGAATGAAAACTGAAACAAAATCAACATTATTCAGCGGTATGAAATTCGGGCTTTGTGTGCTTCCTTTTGCTTTGGCAGGCGCTTTTTTTACGGTTAATTATCAGACGGCACAACTTCCGGAACTGGCAGAAGCTGTGCTTGCACAGGGAATTCCTCTTTGGGTAGTTTATGCAGTTTCCGTATTGCAAATCGGAATAATCAGTTTTGTTTTGGGAACGGCGGGTTATTTTTTCTGTAAAAGAACGGGACTTGCAAAGCCGTTTGGAATTGAATCAAAAACTTTGCTGCGTCTGCTACCATGGATTGTGGGATTTGGAATACTGTTTGTATGCGATTACCCTGTTTTCGGCAGACTGATTCCGGAAGTCGGTGCAAGTTACGAAGTGAAAATCAGTTTTTCTTATTTTATGGCTTCTCTTCTGTACGGCGGCGTGTTTGAAGAAATAATGATGCGCTGGTTTGTAATGGCATTGCTGGTGTGGATTTATGCCGTTGCAACGAAAAAAGAAGCTTCTGACATTCCTGCCTGGGTTTTTGTTGCTGCAAATATTCTTGCTGCCATGCTTTTTGCTGCCGGTCATTTGCCTGCAACAATCCAGCTTTTCGGAAGACTTACGGCCCTGCTTGTTCTCAGATGTTTCCTCATGAACGGCGCATTCGGAATCTTTTTCGGTGTTGTCTTCAAAAAATACGGAATTCAGTACGCAATGATTGCTCATGCAGGTTTGCATTTTGTAAGCAAAGTGATACTTTTAATCCTGCAATGACAAAGGAAATACTTGAAGCATGTAACAATTCCTGCCGGCAGCGAATTATTCAGGTTCTGATGAAAAAAGGTGAATGCACAACGGCTGAAATCGGCCGGGTGCTGTCTGATATTCCGCGGGCATCTTTGTACAGACACATCAAGGTGCTGCTGGATGCGGGACTGATTGTGGTGACAAAGGAAAAACAGGGCAGGGGCTCTGTTGAAAAAACTTTTGCCCTTGCCAAAACTGACGGTTCGTCAGAAATCGGGTCTCCGGAAGACGAACTCCGGATGGTGCAGACAGTGCTGAACGGCATTTCGGCTGATTTTGCCGCATATTTTTCCAAACCGGATCCGGACCCGATGAAGGATATGCTTTCTGTGAGCATGTGTTCTCTGATGCTTTCTGATGCGGAACTGATGGAATTTTTTACCGAATACGGAAAACTTGTGGAACGCCTTCTGGCGAACGAAAAAACTGAAGGACGGAAAGTGCGGAAAATCGCATTTCTTTCGGTACCTAGTTGAATTCGTGTCATCCTTGGAACGAATTCAACTGACGAGTTTTTTGCGGGCAAAAACTCTCGCTTTGTGGCAGCATCCTGTTGCCGGACTGGTTATGGATGAGAGGCGCACGGCTCGCCTGCAGTTTTTGTTCTCATGATCATTCTGCTTGTCAGGGGAGCCGAAGTATAAAGCAGATAATCGTGGTTGTGGCTTGTCCAGCTTTTGACGGTGCCGTTTTCAGGATCAACGAAAAAAAAGTTTTCATCTTTTATTCCAAGACATTCCGGGCCTACGAATTCTACATCGGCACCGGCATCAATGCGGTTTACCGGGTGAATCCGGTACAGATGCCCGCCCTTTGCTCTGTCAGGGGCATGGGGCACTTTGTAAGGATGCTCTGCATTGTCTTTTTCTCTTGCAGCCTTGGCATCAGGATGCATTGATTCAAGGCGTGCATTGAAGTCTGCAACGGTTTTTTCTCCAAGGTCAAAAACAGCCTGCTCTTCTTCTGCAGAAAGGCGTTCGTCAACAGTGGCGGCAAGTTCGTATTCACTGAAGGATTCTCCCGCAGTGGTTTTGTCAGCCTCAGCTCTGTCATAGAAAAATCCGGTGGCAAATTCCCTGTGTGCGGCCTTGTAAAGTTCGTCAACAAAAGGCTGTGCTTCCTGCTGTGTAATTTTGCCGTCCAAAGCGTCCAAAGCTTTGCGGTATGCGCGGGTTGTCATTGCAACGTAATACAGACTTTTCATGCGGCCTTCAATTTTGAGGGAATCAACACCGGCGGCCTTCATGTCTGCAAGATGGTCTACCATGCACAAGTCTTTTGAAGAAAGAATGGCTGTGTAGTCATCGCCTTCAAAAACCGGAAAAAACTCGCCGGGCCGCTCTTTTTCTGTAAGCAGAAGTTTGCCGCTTTGTGCCAGAGCTTTTGCGTCTTCGGCAGAAAGTTCTCCGGCTGTTCCAAGCTGATAATTCCAGCGGCATGTATGGGAACAGAAACCGCCGTTTGCACTGCGGCCGGTAAGGTAAGCGCTCATGAGACAGCGGCCTGCATATGCAATGCACATTGCACCGTGTGCAAAACATTCCAGTTCCATGTCCGGAACTGCGTCTTTGATCTGACGGACTTCTTCAAGGCTTGCTTCACGGCCGAGAACAACACGTTTGAAACCGATGTTCCGGTACATTTTTACAGCTTCACGGTTGATGCAGCTTGCCTGTGTACTCAGATGAAGTTCCGTATCAGGAAAATATTTCTGCAGAATTGGAACAATGCCCAGATCCTGAACGATAAACGCGTCGATGGGATATTGCCTGAAATAGTCAATGTCGTTTATGAAATTGTCCAAATCCTTGTTATGAAAAGAAATGTTCAGCGCACAATGAAGCCGTTTTCCCGGATATTTTGCTTTGAGCTCACGAATCTGCTCGTATTCTTTTTCGTAAAAATTGTCAGCCTTGATGCGGAGCGAATATTTTTTTAGACCGATATAAGCAGCGTCAGCACCATATTCGTAGGCATAAGTCAGTTTTTCGTAATTTCCGGCTGGAGAAAGCAGTTCCATCAGGCACCTCCGTTAAAAATCAGTCTTCTTCGTTTGTTTTTTTGATGTACTCACCGACTTTCTGCACGGCAAGATGAGATTCTTCAAGAAATTCGTCGGCCATCTGAAAAAGATGCATCATGTCCGGCCAGACGTCCAGAGTATAGGGAACGTGTCCTGCACGCAAAATTGTGCAGAAACGCTTAACTTCGTTGATGATGATTTCGTTTTCGCCCATCTGTATGTAAACGGGAGGAAACTGTTCCAGCATTTCCGGCTGGATGTACTGCGGTGACACAAGGGGATTTGTCAGGTTTGAAGCGAATGTGTACATTGCTGCAGTCCGCTTCATGGCGTCAGCAGAAATCACTTCGTCTTTGAGTTTCTTGTTGTGGTAAATCGGTGCCGCATCGGAAAAATCAAGCCAGGGTGAAAAAAGAATGATGTTCTCCAGTTTTGTGCGGGCTGTGTCTTTAAGATTGAGAGCAAGAGCCAGTGCCTGAGAAGCGCCGGAACCGTCCGCTCCGAGAATGATTGACGGCTTCTGACCGTATAGTTCCTTGTAGACGCTTTTTATGTCTTCAAGGGCAACAGGAAAGGGAAACTGAGGTGCAAGGCGGATTTCTGGAACAATCACCTTTGTGGAAGAAGCATTTGCAAGGGATGCACAGAAACTGCGCCATGAAGAACGGCTTCCGCCGATGAAACTTCCGCCGTGAATGTACAGCATTACACGGTCTGATGCATAAACTTCGGGAGTCAGCACATCGCAGACAACTTTGCCGATAACTTCTTCTGTGCATTCAACACGGTTGGGCAGAAAAATCTCTGAAAATTCATCTTCAATTTTTCTTCGGAAATCTTCTATTTCTGCTTTCGGTGAAAAAACAAGCGTCCGCAAACGCTTTACTGCCGCCCTTCTGTTGTTTGCCATAACTGCAAGTATAGCAAACTTGCGCTTTATATGCTATATTTCGCCTATGCCAATAAAAATCCGTTCTGACTTGCCTGCACGTTCTGTGCTTGAAAATGAAAACATCTTTGTCATGACTGAACAGCGCGCTTCTGTTCAGGATATCCGTCCTCTTCAGATTGCCATCGTAAATCTGATGCCTACAAAAATTGCAACTGAAACCCAGCTTCTGCGCCTTTTGGGAAACACTCCTCTTCAGATTGAAATTTCTCTTGTGCGGATGGAATCTCATGTTTCAAAGAATACGGAAGAAGATCATCTTGAAAAATTCTATATTACTTCTTCTGAGGCTCTGGAACGGAAATTCGACGGAATGATCATTACAGGTGCTCCTGTTGAGCAGATTCCCTTTGAAGAAGTGGATTATTGGGACGATTTGTGCAGAATCATGGATTATGCAAAGAAAAACGTTTTCTGTACTTTGTACATCTGCTGGGGATCTCAGGCCGGGCTTTACCATCATTACGGTGTGCCCAAGTACATTCTGGACGAAAAAATTTCCGGCATTTTCAAAAACTACAAGACAACGCAGTCTGAGCCTCTGCTCCGCGGATTTGATGACCTTTTTCCGGCACCACAGTCGCGCCATACGGAGGTACGACGCTGTGACATTGACAAAATTCCCGAACTTACTGTGCTTGCAGAAAGCGAAGAATCCGGTGTGCTTCTGGTAAAATCCAATGACAACCGCCAGATTTTCATGACAGGCCACCTTGAATACGACACGGACACTCTTGAAGGTGAGTACCGGCGGGATCTGAAAAAAGGACTTACAAATGTTGCCATGCCGAAGCATTATTTCCCTGACGACAATCCTACGAACCGTCCTCAGTCAACCTGGCGCAGCATTGCACACCTTTTCTATTCAAACTGGCTCAATTATTACGTTTATCAGGAAACTCCTTTTGAAATTGAAGGCATCAGCGAAAAATGATTGATATTACTTACACGGGATTTGGTGACAGTTTTGATGTTGCCGTAGTAGGCGGTGGCCATGCCGGAATTGAGGCTTCACTTGCCTGTGCCCGCATGGGACTTAAAACAATTCTGATTACACAGACAATTGATTCCATAGGGCGGATGTCTTGCAATCCGTCAATCGGCGGTATTGCAAAGGGAAACATTGTCTGCGAAATTGATGCTTTGGGCGGTGAGATGGGACGTCTTATCGACCGGTCAATGATTCAGTTCCGGCTGTTGAACCGGAGCCGGGGTCCTGCTGTACAGGCACCCAGAAGTCAGGCTGACAAACTGCTTTATTCACGGCTTGCACGGCAGGTGGTGGAGCAGGCTGACAATCTTTACACGCTTCAGGACACTGTTGTTGATCTGGAAACTGTTGCCAGCGATGAACCGCTTCCGGCAGGCTGCGGAAGTTCGGCAGAAATCGGTACAATTCCCGGAGAGCACAGGGTAAATGCGGAACAGGTTTCTCTTGCAGAAGACGGTACTCCCGTGCGCCAGAAACTGGTTGCTCTTGTTACGGAACGTGGTCGCCGTGTTCCTGTTCGCGCTGCTGTTCTTACAACAGGAACCTTTTTGGGCGGACGGATCTTTATCGGTGAATACGATGCTCCCTGCGGCCGTCTTGGCGAACAGGGTGCTTTCGGGCTTACTGCCGCACTGAACCGCATTGGCTTTACGACAGGCCGTCTCAAAACCGGAACACCGCCGCGAGTTCTCAAGAACACAATCGATTTTTCCGTGCTTGAAGAACAGCCCGGTGATGAAGAAGTGATTCCTTTTTCTTTTGATGATGAAACAATTGACCGCCCCATGGTGCCTTGTCATCTGGTTTATACCAACGAAGAAACTCATAAAATAATTCGGGACAACATCGGAAAGTCACCGCTTTATTCAGGCAAAATCAGCGGGGTTGGGCCCAGATACTGCCCGTCAATTGAAGACAAGGTTATGCGCTTTAAGGAACGGGAACGGCATCAGCTTTTTGTGGAACCGGAAGGGCTTGAAACAGAAGAAATGTACATAAACGGATTTTCTTCCTCATTGCCGGAAGAAGTGCAGGACCAGTTTCTGCGCACTTTGCCCGGTTTTGCCAATGCTGTCGTGTCCCGTCCGGGATACGCGGTTGAATACGATTATGTTGAGCCGACACAGCTTTATCCTTCTTTGGAAACAAAACTGGTTGCGGGGCTTTTCAATGCAGGCCAGATAAACGGAACTTCCGGTTACGAAGAAGCTGCAGGACAGGGACTTGTTGCGGGAATTAATGCAGGACTTTATGCACGGGCTCACGAAGCTTTGTGCGGACCGAGAACCCGGTGTAGCGAATCTGACAGAATCCGCAGAATTCCTCATTTTGAGCCGATGGTTCTTTCAAGAAGTGAATCTTACATCGGTGTGCTTATTGATGATCTTGTTACGCTTGGTACAAAAGAGCCTTACCGCATGTTCACAGCCCGTGCAGAATACCGTCTGAACCTGCGCTTTGACACGGCCGATGAGCGTCTTAGTGCAAAGGCTTATGCAGTTGGTCTTAAAACTGACGCCCAGATGGCACGGATTGCGGAAAAAGTTGCGGCAAAAGAGCAGATTCTTGCTTTGCTCCACAAGGATTTCCACGCAGAAAATCCCGGTTTTGCGGAAAAATACTGGAATGCCGCGCTGATTGACTACAAGTATGAGCATTACATAGAAAAGCAGGACAAGCGTGTTGAAAAAATGCGCCGTATGGAAAATGCGAAGATTCCATACGATTTTGACTATGGAAAGATTCCGGGACTGTCTGCAGAAAGCCGTCTGAAACTTGAAAAAGTGCGGCCGCTTACTTTGGGGCAGGCAAGCCGCATCAGCGGAATCCGTACTTCAGACATCATGCTGCTGATGGTTTACCTGCACTGAGAGGCTGTACTGCAAAAGTTCTGCCATTCTCATAGAGAAGTAGCTCCTGCGATTCTGATGTCATCCTGAGCAGTGAAACCGCCGGTTCTGTTGTTCAACATGACAGCATGCACACGAATGTCATCCTGAGCCTGTCGAAGGATCTTTGGAACAGATGTTTCGACTTCGTTCAACATGACAGTAGAGATGTTTCGACAAGAACCTTCTGTTCTGTTGCTCAACATGACAGTTCAGTGTGCCGGCACGGCTTTCTTACAGCCTTACAGAAGTTCCGGCTGAATGGGCTCATTTGTCAGGCTGATTCCGTCGGCTTCTTTTGCTGCCAGACGGACGCCCTGTGTTTTGACACCTTTTTCTTCGTAATCACCGGCGTGGAATTCCTGTTTGAGCTGTTTGAGCCTTGGCTTGGGTGTGTATCTGACGAAAAAGCTGAAGGCCTCACGGGTATCGATATGACAGACCTCTGCCGTGTCAGGCACAATGGGGTAGTCCCGGTTCAGAATGAACTGGGTGATGCGGCAGCGTTTGATGAACATGTAACGGGTTGTTTTGTCCCGGAAAAGTACCGTAAAAAGCACTTTGTTCAGTTCTTCTTTGTCCGAGAGGCCGCAATACCACATGTCCTTGTCCACAAAAAGTTTTTCAGGTACGTCACAGACTGTGTACATTCCGCTTTTACGGATGATGAGAACACGGTCATAAGGCGTGACTTTGCAGACTTCTACGCCGGAAGAAACTGATGTTCCAAGGTATCCGGTTTTGCCGTCGTAACGGAGACTGATGTCACGTTTGACAACTTCCTTAACATCAACAGCATCGATTTTTTTGACAGCACTTTTGCGCTTCAATGCTGATTTTCCGAGAACTGCTTCTGCTTTTTCAAGAATGCCGTCCAGATAACTGACTGCATATTCTGTAAGGTGTTTGAGCAGCTTTGCGATTTCTTTGAGCCGTGCATTGATTTCTTTGACTTCTGCCCGGTTTTTGTTGATGTCATAGAGAGAAATGCGGCGGATCGGGATTTTGAGCAGATGTTCCACATCATCATCGCTGACAGGGCGGAGAAGTTCTGCCTCAAAGGGAACAAATCCGTCTTTGACCGCTTTGTTGACTGTCTCTGCGGTTTTCATCTGTTCAATCTGTTTATAAATCCGTTCTTCAATAAAAATCCGTTCCAAAGTGCGCAGATGAAGTTTTTCGTTCAGCTTTGATTTTTCAAGTTCCAGTTCATCCCGAAGAATTTCCAGCAGCTGATTTGCATGATGGTTGATGATTTCTGTGGTAGTCATTACAACCGGCATGTTGTCTTTGATCAGCAGCATGTTGCAGGCAATTGTCTGCTCGCAGTTGGTGTATGCGTAAAGTGCGTCAACAACGTCCTGAGCGTAAACACCGCGCTGAAGCTTGATTTCAATCTCAACTTTGTCGGTAGTAAAGTCGTTGATGCTGGAGATTTTGAGTTTGCCCGCTTTTGCAGCTGCTTCAATTGATGTTGTAAGGGTTTCGGTATTTTCACCGGCGGGAAGTTCCGTAATCAGAATGCGTTTGGGATCGCTTGTATCAAGTTTTGCCCGTGTGATGATTTTTCCGTTGCCGTCTTTGTATTCGCTTACGTCGATGATTCCACCGGTTTGAAAATCAGGATAAAGAGTAAAGGGCTGTTTCTGCAGTGCACATTTTTCTGCCTCGATGATTTCTTTAAGATTGTGGGGCAGGATTTTTGTGGACATTCCTACGGCGATTCCTTCTGCACCCAATATGAGGGCAAGGGGAAGTTTTGCACGGAACACGACCGGTTCTTTGCCGCGGCCGTCGTAACTCGGTGCGTAGTTTGAGATTTCCGGATTGTAGAGAATGTCTTTTGCGAGGGGGCGGATTCGGCATTCAATGTAACGGGGAGCTGATGCACCGTCTCCTGTGTACATGTTTCCGAAGTTTCCCTGCTTGTCTATGAAAATTTCTTTGTTTGCAAGGTTTACAAGGGCTGCGTAAATTGATGCGTCACCGTGGGGATGATATTTCATGCACTGTCCGACAACGTTTGCAACTTTGTGGAATTTGCCGTCGTCAATTTCGAAAAGTGTATGAAGAATGCGGCGCTGAACGGGTTTGAGTCCGTCTTCCAGATCCGGAATTGCACGGTCGCGGATAACGTAGCTTGCGTATTCGAGAAAGTTTTTGTCAAAAAGATTGTTTACATAAGCCATGTTATTAGTATACCGAAATTTGCGGGTTTTGTCACAGTTTGCGGGGCGGGGGA
>JAKSTU010000051.1 GCA_024402435.1 Treponemataceae bacterium | reverse complement strand
CTGCCGATCAGATACTGTTCAACACCGAGACAATGGAAGGCATTTTTGACAGTGCCAGAATCGATCAGAGTTCATCAGACTCCCTCAACCTTCCAAGCGGTTCCAGTCTTGAAGTTTCAGCAGACCTTTTTGCAAAAGGCGCATCCGACACCATTACCTTCAAAGACGGAGTGCTTACATTCTGCGACGAAGAAACTCCCCACTGGCAGATAAACGCAAGCCGGATATGGCTTCTTCCCGGCACGGAGTTCGCTTTTTTCAATGCGGTTTTTTCAATTCACAAGTTTCCGGTCTTTTATCTGCCCTTTTTCTACTATCCCAAAGACGAACTCGTATTCAATCCGGTTTTCGGCTATTCCCCCAGAAACGGTTATTTCACACAGACAACAACTTATCTTGTAGGCCGCAAACCTTTGAATTCCGGCAGCAAATCCGGCTCTGATGCAGGATCTGAGATTACGGACTTTTTCAAATCCAACAAACTCAAAGAGCAGTATCTGGACGGGCTTTTCCTCCGCAATACAGAAAAAGATGCTTCCATGCCTGAAGAAAGCATAAAAATCATGGCGGATCTTTATTCAAACCTTGGTTTTATGGCCGGTGCTGAAGGCAAACTGAAAAAACTTTCCATTCTTGAAAACCTTTCTTTTTCAACCTACATAGGATTCAGCAAAACACTTTTCCCGATTTCAGGAAACGGTGTGGCCACAGGAGCCTATTCTTCATATTCCGGCAGAAACAAACAGTACAGTGATTCAGGCTGGCTTTTGGGCACAGAATTTCCTTTCAGATTCATGTCCACATTCAAAGCATCAATGACATTTCCTCTTGTAAAACTCAGCATTGACATTCCGGTTTTTTCCGACCCTTATTTTCAGAGCGATTTCATATCAGGCAGACAGGAAGACATGAACTGGATCGACTTCATGCTGAACAATCCTTTGCTGGCAAGCAGCGGTTCAACTTCAAGCGGATCATCAGTCTCCAGTTTCTCATGGCAGATTTCAGGATCTGTTTCAAAACCTGATTTTGTAAAGTCCCTGGAACCGTACCTGAAAGAACTTTCAATCTCCAATTTTTCATCAACACTGCAGTTTGCGTCAAAAACCGATTCCACACTGTCATCTGAAATCAAAAATTACAGTCCCAACAGACAGTTTTTCTATCCCTCTTCAATTGTCCCCCTGAAAGTGAGTGCATCAGCAAGCGGAACAATTTATTCTTATTCTTCCAAAGATTCTTCATCACAAACTTCTGCAAATCAGAGCAGATCTGAAGACAGAGAAGATGCTGAAAAAAACACTTTGAACCCGGAAGTAACAGCAAAAGAAATTGCACAGATTGCACTTGTTCCTGACGAACTTATTTCGACAGAGCAGACAGATCAGAACAGAACTGAAACCGGGCAGGTCAAAGCAGCCGGATCTGCAGAAGAAACGGATGACAGCGGATTTTCATTGCCTGATGCCCTTACCGCATCAAATTCCGGCAAAACCCAGATCGGCAATTTGTCATACAGTCTTACTTATTCCGCTTCACCGGCCCTTGCATCGGAAATAGCATACGATCCTTCCCGAATCGCCACACCCAAAGACATTGGAAGCAATACTGTAAAATCCACGTTTTTTTCTTTCAAAACCCCCATTACATTAAAAAGTGCAGGATCCTGGAAAAATGATTTTTTCTCACTTACCAATACAATGACTTTTCAGCCGGAAGTACAAACTCACCCTTATGTCTCAACAGACAGTTTCCCGAAAGGTTCTCCATCACGTTCACAGCTTCTGACAACAGACTATAAATCCAGCAAATTCGACATCAAACTGGACAATACTTTTTCATTCAAACCCTTTGTTTTCATACCGGCTTTTGCTGGATCCAGCCTTTCATGGAATTCATCCTTCAAAATACTGAGCAACACCTTTGTTGGAACAGCAGACAATCCGGACTGGATTTACAAATTTTTTGACGGCTCAAAAGACACAGTTTCCAGCCACAACATGACACTGACCTTATCAGGCAGCCAAATGTCAAAGAAGTTCGAAGAATCACTTTCCATCAAAATAAATCTTCCGCCATTGACGGAATCCGTTTCAGGAACACTTTCCCTAAAAATGCCTTATTTGAATTCCCTTCAGTTCAGCACAGGCTTCAAACGGAAAAATGCGGATTCTGGCCAATGGGTATCTGAACCTTTTTCTCAATCTGCGTCTTTGAAACTTTTTGACAACAAACTTTCACTGAGTCAGTCTTTCAAATTCAATCTGGAAGAAAAACACAGCGACAATCTGTCTTTTGCCTTAAAAGGTTTTGACACATCCCTTTCCTTCTCGTTCCAATACACAAAGCCATACACTTTGGAAAAGGGCCGCGGATGGATTGCCGCGGACAAGCAGCAGTTTCTGCCCTACGATATTCAGTTGTCCTACACAATGCCTTCTCAAACCTACTACGCACTCAGCAGAAGTCTCAGTTTTACACCGTCACTTTCTACAAGTCTT
Source organism: Treponemataceae bacterium (assembly GCA_024402435.1). Taxonomy (GTDB): domain Bacteria; phylum Spirochaetota; class Spirochaetia; order Treponematales; family Treponemataceae; genus Treponema_I. The sequence continues at coordinate 15,380 of JAKSTU010000051.1, read as the reverse complement.
AAAATGGATCTTATCCGTGCAACAAACACAAATCTGAATTTTTCAGCGGGTTTGAAATTCAAGCTTCTTGATCTTCTGGACATTTCAGTTACAAGCACCAGCACGAACAAAGTAATGTACCGTTACATACAGTCCCTTACAGGAAGTTCCATAAACATTCCCGGCGAACAGAACATTTTTGTGGATCTTTTCCAGTCATTCAATTTTTTCAACGAATCAGCAAGAAAATCTTCGGGATTCAAGCTCAGTACTTTTGAAATCAATGTTTCCCATGATCTTCATGACTGGACTTTGTCTGCAAATTACAAAGTTTCTCCGAGGCTCATAACTACATCCCAGCCATATTATTATGATTTTTCTCCATACTTTTCACTTTCAGTAACATGGAAGCCCATGAGCAGCATAAAAACATCCATTGTAGACAAATATGGAGAACTGGTTCTTAATCCTGACTGATCAAGAAACCGCGGCAGAAGCAGAACTTAAAATCGTTGTATTTTTTATGCTTTGCCTGTAAAATAAGGAATCTTTTGTCTGATAAATTGAAAAAAGAGGTTTTGTGGATTCATCTTATACGGTAGTGGTTCCAGAAGTTCAGATTCTTACACGGCTTTGTGGTACCAATGACAGCAATCTCCGCATCATCGAAAAACACTTGGGCGTTCCGGTTTTTACTTGTGGCAACGAACTTTCCCTTGGTGAAGCGGATGCTGAGACAACAGGCAGATTCAAACGCATTATTGACCGCATTCTTGATGAAGTTCTTGCAGGCGAAACCCCTGACGAAAATGCAATCCAATCTATCATCATGAATGTCAGCCAGAAACGCACAGACGGAAGCGCAGCGGAAAACAGCAGAGAAACCCGGCAGGATGATTCAAATTTTGAGGATTCCCTTATCCGCATTCCCGGCGGCACAAAAAGCGTTTATCCCAAAACAGCAAATCAGGCGCACTTTATCCGGCAGATGCGGAAGCATGACATGGTTTTCTGCACAGGACCTGCGGGCTGCGGAAAAACTTTTCTTGCTGTAGCGGAAGCATTGCGGCTTTTGCAGGAAAAAGGTTTCAACCGGATAATTCTTACACGTCCTGTTGTTGAAGCCGGAGAAAGTCTCGGTTTTTTGCCGGGAGATTTTGAGCAGAAAATATCTCCTTATCTGAGACCGCTTTTTGATGCAATCAGCGCCCTGCTGCCTGCAAAAGTTGCGGAAAAATTTTACGCTGAGGGTGTAATAGAAATCGCTCCCCTTGCTTACATGAGGGGACGCACTTTGGACAACAGCATATTGATTCTTGACGAAGCACAGAATACAACAAAGGAACAGATGAAAATGTTCCTTACCCGCATGGGAACCGGTTCAAAGGTATTCATTACCGGAGATATCACACAGATTGACCTGCCCCGCCGCATCAAATCGGGTCTGGTTCATGCGCTTTCAATTCTGGACAAAATTGAAGAAATCAGCATTTGCCGCATGACAGGCTCTGACATTGTGCGAAATCCGCTGGTCAGACAAATTGTACAGGCCTACGACAATGACCAAGAAACAGAATAAAGAAAACAAGACAAACTTTTTGACGGCGGCATCCGCTTATTTCAGGCAGAATCTGTCAGTACTGATTATTTTTTCAGTCTGGCTCCTTGTCATGCTTTTGGGTGCTTTCATAAATGTTTCATCCAGGAACACAATCCTTTCTTTTTCACTTGATGAATACGAAGTCGGACAGATTGCCGACAGAACAATAGAAGCAGAGCATTCCCTTCCTGCTGACGAACTTTATCCTTTTGAAGTAATTCAGGGTGAAAAAGTGGCAAAAAAAGGGTTTGCAATCACGGAAGAACAGTACGCCAAAATGCAGAAGCTGGCAGAAACTCCCGAATACATTGACTCACGGGCATTCACAAATGACGTGCTGTTTTTTCTGCTCCTTTCTCTGCTGATTTTCTTCCTTTATTCAAAAGGATTTTTTCCCCGCTCCGTAAGAAAACGGGAACTGATTTTCATTGCAGCGGTTTCCGTGCTGATTTACGGAACAACAATCGTTTCAACAAGACTTCCTGTTTTCAGCAATGATTTTACGCTGCCGATAATCAACCCTACAACTTTTTCAATCCTGCTTGTTACCATTCTTTTCGGTCAGGCATCAGCGGTCAACTGTTCATTCATTTTCTTTTTCCTTGTACTGGATGCAACTTCATTCAATCTTGTGCCCTCAGTTTTTGTGCTTTGTTCAAGCCTTTGCACTGTCCGCATTCTTCGCAAAATCGAACGCCGTTTCGACATGGTTTTCGCTTCAATAATGATTGCTGTCTTCAACTCCGTTTTCATGCTGCTGCTTCATCTTATTTTCAACAGCGACATGACGACAATTGCCGCAAGTCTGGTAGGAGTTTTCATCAACGGCTTCATTTCAGGCATTCTGGCACTCGGTTTCCTTACACCCCTTGAATCGCTTCTGAACACTGCTTCCATTTTCCGCCTGATGGACTTGTCAGACCTTAACAGCCCTGTCATGAAACAGCTTCTGCTCCGTGCTCCGGGAACATACAATCATTCTCTTATGGTAGCAACTCTTGCGGAAAGCGCATGTAACGAAATCGGAGCAAATGCACTTCTTGCACGTGTCGGCGCATACTTCCACGATCTTGGAAAAACTGAACAGCCGGAATATTTCGTGGAAAACCAGACAGGCGAAAACATTCATTCAGAAATGAAAAACCCGCGTATCTCTGTTTCTGTCATCAGAAGTCACGTCAAACGCGGTGTTGAAAAAGCCCACCAGCTCCATCTTCCCGAAGACGTAATCAGCATTATTGCAGAACATCACGGAAACAGCCTTATTGCTTACTTTTACAACGAAGCAAAAAAACTGGATGACAGCATTCAGCCCGAAGATTTTTCCTACACAGGGAATCCGCCTTCTTCCGCAGAAGCAGCGGTTGTAATGCTTGCAGACACAGTTGAGGCAGCCTGCAGAACATTGGAAAAGCCCACCGCTCAAAGGCTTCAGAAATTCATTCACGAACTTATTCATCAGAAAACTGATCACAATCAGCTTGCAAACGCAAAACTCACTTTCAAAGATCTTTCAATAATCGAAGATTCTTTCGTTACGGTTCTTGCAGGTTATTATCATACCCGAATCGAATATCCTGATCAGAAAGACCCGGACGAACAAACTCAAACTTCCGAAAAAAAGGCAGAAACAAATGAATAATATTTACATCGATGTGGCAGAAAACTGTGAAACGCCGGAATGGCTTGATAAAGTCGAACCTTTCATGCAGAAGATTCTTCTGGAACTGGGAAAAGACCAATGGGAAGTTTCTGTCCTTTTCTGTGATGATCCCTTCATCCGGAATCTGAACAAAACCTACAGACAGATTGATTCAGCAACAGACATCCTTTCTTTTGAAGACGGAACTGAATACCCGGATGAAGAAGGAACTGAGTGGATTTCTGCCGGAGACATTGCAATCAGTGTTCCCACTTTTTTGCGCAATGCAGCCGAATTCGGTGTTTCAGAATCAGAAGAACTGAGCCGGCTCCTGATTCACGGACTTCTTCATCTTTCGGGAATGGATCACGGTGAAGCCCACATTGAAAAAGACCGGACTTTTTCAGGCGGAACAGAAGAAGACAAGGAAATGCTTGTTCTTCAGGAAAAAATACTTGAGAAACTAGGCACAATCTGATTTCTGATTTGCATTCAGATCAGGCATTTGCTAAGTTTTTCATAAAATCATATATTATACCGATGGGAGTCATTGGAACGCTCCCCTTTCATAAGGAATTTACATGGGGTTATTTGGTAAACTTTTCAAAAAAGATGAGGATCCTCACAGTACCGGCCCGAACCGGGCTCAAGAGGATATAGCAATAGAAGAAAAAAAGGATATGATCCGCGGAATCGAGGATTTGTCAGAAACTTCCGTAAAAGAAGTAATGATTCCCCGTATCGATGTGGATTTTTTGTCTTTGGACACACCGCAGGAAGAACTGCTTGAGAAGATTGCAGAAAGCGGACACTCCCGTTTTCCAGTTTTCAGTGAATCCATAGACAATGTGGTAGGCGTTCTGTACGTAAAGGACCTGATCAATGCTTTTTCGCGGAAAGAAGCTGTCAATCTTGAAAAAATGCTCAGAAAGCCGTTTTTTGTTCCGGAATCCAAACGCATTGACTCGCTTTTGAGAGAATTCCGCCGGAGACACATTCATATTGCCATTGCAATTGATGAATATGGCGGTATTTCCGGAATCGTCTGCATGGAAGACATTATTGAAGAAATTGTAGGAGACATTCAGGACGAATTCGACAACGAAACTGAAGACATCGTTTCGTCAGGTGAAGGAACTTGGCTTTGCGATGCCCGCTTGAATCTTGGGGACTTGAACGAACAGCTTGAATCTGATTTTCCTGATGAAGAATTTGATACATTGGGCGGTTTTGTTTTTGACCTTTTCGGAAAAATTCCTGCAAAATTCGAGAAAGTTTCGTATAAAAACTTCGACTTTGTTGTTGAAGATATGGAAGGTCACCGCATCAACAGAATCAAGGTGATCAAAAAGGATATTTCCAGTGAAAAAGACCAATAAAATCTGCGGAGTCATTGCCGCAATTCTGATTACAACTACACTTTGGGCAGCGGAAACTGCTGCAAGTGCCTTCAAAAAGGCACAGAACTATCAGGCTCAGGAAAACTGGTACAAAGCGATAGAAATGTATCAGCAGGCCGTAAAGAAAAACAAATCCTACGGAGAAGCATACTTCGGAATGGCACAGTGTTCCTATGCTCTGGAACAGTACAATCTTGTTCTGACTTATCTTGAATCCGCAGGAAAATACCTGAAAAACAGAACGGATCTGCTGAATCTGAGAGGTTTTGCACTTATCGGGCTTGGAGAAACTGAACAGGCAAAAACAGTTTTTGAAACAGTTCTTGCATCTTTTCCAAATGACATAGATGCACGTTTCGGACTTGCTGAACTGGAGATTCTTGAAGGAAGAATCAGCGGCGCGGAAGAACAGTACGGAGAAGCACTGCAGCGTCAGAATCAGAACAAAAAGGCCCTGCTGTCACTTGCGCTGGTTTCCCAGCAGCTCGGAAAACCGGAAGCCGCACGGGAATACATTTCTCAGGCTCTCAAATATTACAGTGCAAGCCCCGAAGTTTATTACTACGCTGCCTGCATTGCCGTTGACGATGACGATCTTCAGACTGCTGAGGAGTACATCCGTGTTGCCATTCAGCTTAATCCTTCATACAAAGAGGCCTACCAACTTCTGACAAATGTTCTTTATCGCCTTGAACGCTACGAAGAAGTCATTGAAATCTGTACTTACAGAACAAGCGTTGACCGCAAAGATTCCGTTGCCTGGTACGTAAAGGGAATGGTTCATGTGGCCTTGGGAGACAGTTCCGAAGCAATTTCCGCATTCTCAAGCGGACTTGTTCAGGATCCCAACGATGAAGTAATGCGTACTGCATTGGAAATGGTAATTCTTGACACAACAGACATTGAAGACAATCTCCGCAAAAACTGGGCAAAATATCATCAGACAAAAGCTGCGGAATATATCAAGAAATTCTATTCAGTTCAAGCTGAATACGAATACCAGCGCAGTCTCAGGCTGAATCCTCAGGCAACAGACGCAAGACTTGCTTATGCCGAACTTCTTCTTGCAGACGGTTATGCAGAAACTTATCTTCAGCAGCTTAAGTTCGTCCAGAGTCTGGGAAGCATTTCAGTCAAGACAAAAGACACCATCGAAGCATACAATTCTTTGCTTTACAACACTTTGCCGATCAAATGGAATGTTGATCCATTCTATCTGGACAAAACACGTTTTTCCATCGGCGTATATTTCCAGAAGGAACACACAGGCGCACTTCATCCGGGCAGTGCAGGTGTAACAGCCCGCCTGTTTGCAGATTTGTTCTCCGTGTCATCAAAAGCTGAAGTGGCAGCCGGGGAAAATGCGGTGGAATCTTTTACGGAAGCATATGAACTGGCCCGTGAAGCAGAACAGGATTATTTCTGCATTCTGACTTTCGACGAAAATGACAGGGAACTTACAGTTTCTGTGGACATGTTCAACGGGCGCACAGGAAATCAGGTTCAGTCATGGAATGTTTATCGCACCGGCAACGACCGTTATTCAGGCGCACTCCGCAAACTCAAAGAAAATCTTCTTGCCTCACTGCCTTATTATGCAAAAATCATTGAGCGCACAGGAACAGACATTCTGGTTGATGCAGGACGCATTGACGGCGTTTCAGCAGGCACCGTATGGGCTGTTGTAAAAGCAGGAAGCATCAGAACGGCAGATGACGTTCTTGAAATTACATACTCCCCTGATTCTGTTTTGGGAACATTGACACTTACTGATGCCGGTGAAGAAATTTCAGAAGGAACTCTTTCTGTTCTGGGATTCTACGACCGCGTGAACACAGACGATCTTATTGTTCCGCTGAAGCTTGAAGAAGATTCGGAGACAGAATCACCGGCACCTGCAGAAGAACCGGCACAGACTGCACCGGAAAATATTCTGCTGACTCTGATCCGCTCGATCAAATGACCATTAACTTTGAGCAAGCTGACTGATTACATCGGCTCTGGTTTGCTCAAGAATTTCTTTGTCCCGGACAGGATCTGCTATTCCCAAAGTGAAATATCCTGACTGCTGAATGCCGTTCACATCACCGGGACCACGCAGACGCAGATCTTCTTCTGCAATGAAAAAGCCGTCGGTACTTTGATGAAGGACTCTCAGGCGGCTTTTCCCCAGTTCAGTCAGTTGGGTGCCATAAATCAGGAAACACTGGCTCTGCCATTCCCCGCGCCCGACACGTCCTCTAAGCTGATGCAGTGCTGCAAGTCCGAACTGCTGGGCACATTCAATGACCATGCAGGTTGCATTGGGCACATCAACTCCAACTTCCACAACACTTGTTGCAACAAGAATATCGATTTTTCCTTCTCTGAACTGACGCAGAATTCTCGTCTGCTCTTCTTCTTCAACTTTCGAATGAATCAACTCAATGGTAAATTCCGGATAAACCTGATTCTGAAGATAATCGCACATTTCTTCAGCACTTTTCAGAGAATTTTTCTGTCCGTCTTCGGGAGTTTCACCCATTTCTATAAGCGGATACACAAAGTAAGCCTGACGCCCGGCTCTCAACTCATTGCGGACAGCTTCGTAAACATTTGATTCATGGCCTTCCTGGGTAAGATGGGTTTGAATCGGCTTGCGTCCTTTCGGCATTGACTTGATTGTGGAAACATCAAGATCTCCAAAAACTGTCAGTGCAAGAGTCTGCGGAATAGGCGTGGCACTCATGAGCAGAAAGTTCGGAAGTCCTTTGGCATCAACAGAATTTGTTCCTTTGGCAAGAATTGCGTTCCGCTGGACAACACCGAACCGATGCTGTTCGTCGATTATTGCAAAACGGAGGTTTTTATACAGAACTGACTGCGAAAAAAGCGCATGAGTTCCGATAATCAGGTCTATTTCACCGGTTTTGAGTGCAGAAAGCAGAGGTTTCCGCCCCGCAGCATTCAGGTTCCCGGTAAGAAAGGCGACCCGGACACCAAGAGGTTCCAGCATTTTTGCAGCGTTTTCGGCATGCTGTTTTGCAAGGATTTCCGTAGGAGCAAGCATTGCACATTGTCCGCCGTAGTCCACTACCCTGAGTGCCACAAAAAAAGCGACCAAAGTTTTTCCGCTACCCACATCACCCTGCAGAAGTCGGGCCATGTTGAACTTAGGAGCATCAGGTCTGTCTGAAAGCCCCGCGCATTCCTCAGCAAGATCAATATCACGGTTCATCTGGAGAATTACGGATTTCTGGTCATCAGTAAGTTCAAAGGGAATGCGCTCCAAAAGCTGACGCTGCAAAGGAGACAGTGCCGATTCAAAAGAAAGCCCCTGTAAAGAAGCAGAATCTGTGTCTGTGTTTTTTTCAGTTCCGGAAGCCCAGTGTTTTTTTGCATCTTCTATGCCCGCATGAAAAGCCAGTGCATCCGCCACGGTTTTTCGGCGTTCAATGGAACGTGACAAAATCGCTTTCTGAAAATGATACAGTTCTTCATAAATTAATGTGCGCCGGCCTTCCAGAGCCATTTCCAGAGTTTCCGGCTTGTGAACCGCGTACACAGCCTGCATTTTGGGCATTAGAGAGCGTTTTTCAATGCATTCAGGCGGAACTTCGTCTTCAATTCCGCGACAGTATTCTTTCAGAGCCCGGTCAATCACTTTTCGGACCGTATTCTGAGTAAGGCCGGCCGTCAGCGGATAAACCGGAAAAACTTTCGCATCAGACATGGGCTTATCCTGCCATTCACCAAGAGAACCGTCTTTTGAAAGACAGTTTACGTCAAAAGCAGAAGACTGAAGTTCACCGTAGCGGAGAGTGAATTGGGCAGTCAGAGCAACAATGGATCCCACAGGAAGTGATTTTTCAAGGAAAGGACGGTTGAAACAGACAAGGCTGGCCTGTGCAGTTCCGTCTCCAAGCCTTATTTTAAGTGTCCGCATACGGCCGAAGCCGAACCATTCGTGAGAATAAATCTGGGCAACCGTATGGACTTTGCCCTGCTGCCATTGGCTCAAAGTCCGGGTGACAGTGCGGTCATCGTAGGAGCGCGGCCACAGCTGCAGAAGATCTGCAACTGTAAAAATGTCAAGTTTGGCAAACAGTTTGGCAGTTGCGGCTCCCACTCCTGAAACCTGGGAAACACTGGCACTCAGTTCTTTCAACTTCATGGCAGAAAAATCAGTTAAAACGGCAGAGATGCCAAAAGGCTTGCCAAGAAGCCGAAAAGCCAGGAACCTATCAGCTGAGCAAGAATACCGGCCGCCAATGTAATTCCCAGTTCAGTGCGGAAAGAAAAACTCCTGTTTTTGAACAGGCTCATGATTTTTGCTCTTACAGGATAAACAATCGTGTCCAGCTGTCCCCACATGCCGCTTGAAAAATCCTTGTTCAAAAGATTTATTACAAGGCGTATTGCCACGATTATGTTGAAAATTGAAATGATTGAGCCGATTATTGACCAGACTATTTTGACGATGCCTGCCAGAATCACGCCGATTCCGATTGAACCATAAGCGGCAATCTGCCTGAAAATGCCGGAACACAGAATCAGCACACCCATTGCAGCCACAGGAGAAAAATCCATGCGTCCGAACTGAAGAAAGCGGAAGCGCCGGAACCAATTCAGATAAGGATCACAAATTTGTCCGAGAATCCGGCCTGGTTTTGAATAGTTCATATTGGGAAACCAAGTCAGAAGCACACGGATAAGGCAACAGAAATTGTACACAGAAATGACGAAAGCCAACAAATTGAAAATAGCACCCATTATAAACTCCTTCATGCAGTCCACAGTTCACTTACTGCAGGCTGTTCCTTCAACACGGCAAGAAAATCATCGGTCGCGGGAAGTTTGTATTGAACTCCGCTTTTTACCGTATATTGTTTCTGCGGTGTTTCTATATGAAAATATACTGAGCAATTGCCTGAATAGCCAAACAAAAAATCACGGAAATTTGCAAGTTCCATTTCTGTACACTTGGAAGTGTTCAGTTTTATGTGGACTTCCTGAACTGTACGCTCCTGCAATGCATGAACGTCAAGAATATCATCAACAAGGAATGAAGGAGTGTCACGGGTGCCGTCAACACTGCCGCCAAGAGCAATCACTGCATCGTTGTGGATTGAATTCTGAAGTTTTTCCCAAACTGCCGGGAAAAAAGTCAGATCAATGGAACCGTCAAAATCAGCCAGTTTTCCGAATGCCATTATGCTGCCTTTCTTTGTCGTCAAAGAGCGCAGTTCCTGAACCATGCCGACTGCAACCTGCTTTTTCCGCTGCCGCCGCTCACCCCGTCTGAAAGAACCTTCTCCGCCGCCATGGGCCTTTTTCCAGTTTTCTTCGTCCACCTTGTCCTGGGCACCGATGCGGGAAATATTTGAAGAAGTAACCGTTGCACATTTTTCCATTATGGTTCGGTATTCATCAAGAGGATGTCCGGAAATGTAAAAGCCGATCATTTCTTTTTCAATGGCCAGTTTTTCCATAGAAGACCATTCCGGTGCCGATTCGTAAACAAAATCAGAAAACTCTTTTACGCCTGCATCTTCAAAAAGACTGATTTGTCCGAACTGAGAAGATTCTTTGATTTTGTCAGCATAAGCAACAGCCCGTTCCATGTTCATAAGAAGCATTGCCCTGTTCGGTTCAAGACAGTCAAAAGCACCTGTCTTGATTAGGGCTTCAAGTGTCTTTTTGTTGACACAATGAAGATCTACCCTGTTGAGAAAATCCATGAAGTCTTTGTAAGGCCCGTCTTTCTGCCGCTTTGCAACGATTTCTTCAGCAGGACCTTCACCTACACCTGCAACACCCTGAAGTCCATAAACAATGCGCCCGTCAACAACGTCAAAAAGAATGTCAGAGCGGTTTATGTCCGGAGGATCAACAGAAATTCCCATTGCCCGTGCTTCAGCAATGTACTGTTTAAGTTTGTCAGTAGCCTTGATTTCGTTTATAAGGTTTGCAGCCATGAATTCGGCTTTGAAATTCGCCTTAAGGTAAGCAGTCCGGTAAGCAACGACAGAATAGGCCGCCGCATGGGATTTGTTGAATCCGTATCCTGCAAAAGGAACCATGATTTCGAAGATTTCAGCTGCATGCTCGGCAGTGTGTCCGTTTTTGACTGCACCTTCTATAAAATCGACTTTCTTGCTGTCAAGAACTTCCTTCTTTTTCTTTCCCATGGCACGACGGAGCATGTCTGCACCACCCAAAGAAAAGCCTGCAATTTTCTGGGCAACCTGCATTACCTGTTCCTGATAAACCATAACGCCGTATGTCTCTTTGAGAATGTCTTCCAGAGAAGGATCCGGGTAATGAATCGTTTCAGGTTTCTTTTTTCCTTCAATATATTGGGGTATGTAGTCCATAGGCCCCGGACGGTAAAGTGCGTTCAAAGCAACAAGTTCTTCCAGTTTGCGGGGTTGTGCATCACGAAGAATTTTCTGCATTCCCGGAGATTCAAACTGGAATACGGCAACCGTATCACCGCGGCAGAACAGGTCAAAAGTTTTTTCATCAGTTTCGGAAACATTTTCCGCTTTGAAATCAGCGTATTCCGGCCGTTTGCGGATGATGCGCTCGCAATGTTTGATGAGGGTAAGAGTTTTGAGACCCAGATAGTCCATTTTGACAAGACCGCAAGGCTCAATGATATCCATTGTATACTGAACTGCAACTTTTCCGGTTTTGCCGTCCTTGTAAACAGGGGCCCAGTTCGGAAGTTCGCTGCGCCCGATAACAATACCCGATGCATGGAGTGAAGTATTTCTGTTGCAGTCTTCCAGTTTGAAGCACAGTTCAAAAAGTTTTTTGTAGCGTTCATCGTCCTTGTATGGAATCAGCTGACCCCAGTCGGTGTGCTTTTCATCAGGCGGTGTAAAAGCATCCTTAAGGTGAACTTTCATGCCTTCAGGAATGCATTTTTTAAGTGCATTGACTTCGGCCAAAGGAATTCCCAGAACACGGCCCACGTCTGCAAGAACAGCTTTTGCCTTGAGAGTACCGAAAGTTACGATGTGTCCTACCTGCGGGTCCCCGTAATGGTCACGGGTATACTGAATGACATCCTGACGGCCGCGTTCACACATGTCAACGTCAAAGTCAGGCATTGAAACGCGCTCCGGGTTCAGAAAGCGCTCAAAAATCAGTTTGTAGCGGAATGGATCAATGTCAGTGATTGTCATTGCATAGGCAACAAGAGAACCGGCACCGGAACCGCGACCGGGCCCGATAGGAATATCATGAGTCTTTGACCAGTTGATGAAGTTCCAAACAATCAGAAAGTAGCCGGAGAAACCCATGCTGAAAATGATTCCCAGTTCGTATTCCGCACGCTTGCGGATTTCGTCCGTAATGACGCCGTAACGTTTTTTGAGCCCTTCTTCTACAAGATAGCGCACATAATCATCCTGAGTTTCAAAACCTTCCGGCAGCTGATAGACAGGAAGACAATCCTTCAGTTCCTGGGTTTTGTACTGATGGATTGTAAGGTCACACATGTCTGCAATTTTTCTGGTATTGGCAACCAGTTCCGGCATGTCCGGAAAAAGTGCCGCCATTTCTGCACCGGTTTTCATGTAGTAACATGGATCTCCCGGCATGCGTCCGTGTTCTTCCGAAAGCTTTTTCTGGCGGCCAATGCAGACAAGCACGTCCTGAGCTTCTGCATCATCAGGCATAATGTAGTGAATATCGTTTGTCACCACCATGGGAACATTGAATTTCCGGGCAATGGCAATCAGTTTGGGAGCAACTGCATCTTCTTCCGCAATGTTGTGCTTCTGAAGTTCAATGTAAAAATGGTCAGGCCCGAACAAAGCCGAGTAATCCTGCACCATTTTTTCTGCTTCTTCAGTTTTTCCGGCAAGAAGAAGCTGCGGCAGCTGACCGGCAATACAGGCTGTACAACAAATCAGTCCTTCGTGGTACTGCTGAAGAAGTTCCCAGTCAATTCGAGGTTTGTAATACATTCCTTCAGTGTAGGACTTTGATGTAAGCCAACTGAGGTTTTTGTATCCGGTCTGATTTTTTGCAATGAGAATAAGATGATAATATTTGTTTCCTTCTTCGGTACCTTTGCGCTCAGTTCTGCTTCCGCCGGCCACATAGAATTCGCAGCCTACAAGGGGATTGATTCCCGCAGCATGACACTGCTGCTCAAAACGGAGAGAGCCGAACATATTTCCGTGATCCGTAAGCGCAAGAGCACTCATGCCCAGTTCTTTGGCGCGCGCAATCAGTTTGCCGATTTTTCCGGCGCCGTCCAGAAGCGAATAATCGGAATGCACATGAAGGTGCACAAAATCATCTTTTACAATCTGTTCTTCTTCAGTTTTCTCATCTGCCATGTTTTTATTTTACCCTGAGGACGATTTTTTAACAACACGCCCTTTTTTCTGCTCGCATAATATTTTCATTCAAGACCTTGAAAAATGATTTGTATCGGGCTATATTCCCAACATAAGAATGTAAAAAAAAGATTAAAACATCGCAAGAAAGCGATAAATTCCATGCATCAGCAAAATGATGTCAAAACAGGAGATTTTCAATGAAAAAGACAATTTGGATTGTTGCAGCACTTACAGTATTCTGCCTTTCACCCCTTGCAGCCGCAAAAAGTTACAAATCAATCGGTGCCTCATTTTCCATGCCGCAGAACATCTACAGCCTTACAAAAGATTATGGATTAGGATCCATCACACTCCAGAATACGGCTTCCTATATCGGGTTCGGTGTTGATTATCTTTCCATGGGAACAAAAAACACAGGTCTGCGTGTCATGGCAGATTTCATGGTTCCCTCATCATTGAAGACAGTCACATCAACAACTGTCAATGGAAACACAACAAAGAAAACCACTACGACAGATTTGTCAAACCAGCAGATCACTGCACTGCAGGGACTTGTAGGTCTGTGCTTCAACATCCAGAGCAAAGCAGACACATCACTTTCCATCACTGCAGGACTCCATGTCATGTATCACAGCAGCACACGCAACAACGAGACATTCTCACAGGCAAGAATCGGAGCCGGTGCCAACATTGATTACCGCTATTATCTGAGTTCTGTATATATCGGTGTAGGATGCGATGCTGTACTTGATTTCATCCTCCTCCACAGTGATGAATCAGATTCAAACATGTATACAACAATCACACCCCGTCTCTGCGTAGGTGCAAAACTGTAACAAGGCAATTTTTCTGCCCTTGACTAAAATACGGCTTGTGTTGACAATCTTGATATGAGAAAACAGCGCAGCCGTATTTTTTTTGCATTGATCATTCCGGTATTTGCCGTCTTTTCTGTTTTTTCCTGTTCCATAAACTACAATACAGCAATTGCTTCGGACACAAGCGAAACGCCTGAGTTCGTTTTCTACAAAACTGAACTTACCAGAGTGGAAAAAGGCGATGTTTCCGTCAGAATGACTGCAGACACACTGGAACAATACAGCGAAGAAAATGTTTTGTACGGCACAAACCTGACTTTTTCAGTATTCAACAATGACAAGGAAAAATCAGCCGCCGGTTCCTCTGACCTTTTTATGGTAAACTCTGACACGGAAAAATATTATCTGCTTAACAATGCCGTCATCACAAGTTACGATCAGGACATGCAGATCCGGTCTGACAGCATCATGTGGGACGGGAAAACCGAACAGCTGGTAACCTCTGACGATCTTCCGGTGCGCATTGCAAGCGGAGGTTTTTCAAATCCCAAAGGAGGAACATCTTCTCCTGAAAATGCAAGCCAGACACTGGTAGACATAACGGGAAACACTTTTTCTGTTGACGGCACTTCCAATTCCTTTGTTTTCGGAGGAAGTGTTTCCGGCACGATTCTGACTCAGGATGACAAACAATGAAACGATTTTCTGAAAAAACATTTCGAACCCCATCATTTCTTCTTTTCCTGATTTTTGTGCTTTCCGCTCCGATTTTTCAGGCCGGTCTTCAGGCAGAAACAATTTCATTCAAAGCAAACACGATGACCGGTTCTGCAGGGAATTCAAACAAAACCACTGTTCTGTCAGGCAATGCATGGATCAAGACACAGGATATGGAAATCTATGCGGACACAATCAGACTTTCGGGAACAAATTATGACACTGTTTTTGCAACCGGTTCAGTGCGGGGCAACAACACAAAATCCGGCTTTGCCTTTTCGTGCAAAGAACTTAAATACAACCGCAACACACAGGTAGCAGAGCTTTCAGGCAATGTGGTTCTGGACGACAAATCGAATGATGTTCATGCAACGGCTTCAATCATAGAGTACAACCAGAACACGGAAACAGCCGTAATGCAGCTGGACGTGAACATTACCCAGAAAGATTCCCAATGTACAGCTGCTCTTGCAGTTTACAGAAAAGAATCCCAAATGCTTGAGCTCAACGGAAATCCTCAGGTTGTGCGTGGCACTGATGTTTTCAATGCCCAGGAAATCATTCTGAACATAGACACACAGGAACTGACTTTGGACGGAAAAGTTCGCGGTACTGTAAAGGATGGAAACTGATATGGAAAGTTTTGCAGCCCGTCTTTCCGCAAACCTGGAAGAATTGCAGAACCAAAGCAGACAGAAAAGGGAAATTCCTTTTCCGAACACTGAACTGCCCGTAATGGAAGCCACTGTTTTCGGTGAAGAATCAGAGGAGTTTTCCGGGACGGAGAGTTTTGTCAATTCCGTTGTGGAAATCCCTGCTGAACAGGAAATTTATTCGGAAGAAGAAAAACAGTTTGTCGAAAATCTTTCCATAGAACAAGAAAAA
>JAKSTU010000050.1 GCA_024402435.1 Treponemataceae bacterium | reverse complement strand
CAAAGCAAACATAAGAAATGATGGAAAATGCATAAATAGTTTGACATAAAACTATTTATTTTGCTATATTGTTTTATATCAAACTAATTTTTTCAGTAAAAGGAAAATACGATGAACAACAGATTTACAAAAATCCTTGCAGCTGCCCTTGCAGTTCTTCTGGTTTTTTGCGTAACTTCATGCAAAAAAGAAAACACAACAAAAAAAGCTGAATCAATTGCGGTATTTGTACCCGGCGTTATGTCAGGAAGTCCGGTCTATGAAATGCTGGCATCAGGCGTTCAGAAAAGCGTAGAAAAATACAATGCGAATGTTGCAAATCAGAATGAGAAAGTTTCCGTGACAATTATTGAAGCAGGAACAAATCAGGCAGAGTGGGGCAACAAAATTACAGCCGTTGCAGCAACCGGTGAATATACAATGATCATTTCATCAAATCCTTCACTGCCGGAACTGATTGAACCGCTGACAGTTCAGTTTCCTTCCGTAAAGTTTCTGGTTCTGGACGCATTCCTTGAAGGCAACGACCACATGGCAACAGTCCGCTATAACCAGCGTGAACAGGCTTACATGGCAGGTTATGCAGCAGGACTTGTAACAGTTGCCGACTCAGCAGATATGGCCTTTGCCAATAAAGCAAAAAAAGTGGCTCTGATTGCAGCACAGGAATATCCTGTAATGAACAATATAATTTATCCTTCTTTTGCAGAAGGTGCCCACGCTGTCGATCCGGAAATTCAGGTTGACTTCAAAGTTGTAGGAAACTGGTATGATGCATCAAAAGGTGCCGAACTTGCCCGTGCCTGCTATGACGAAGGTGTAGACGTGATTCTTCCGATCTGCGGCGGTGCTGCACAGGGTGTGATTGCGGCTGCTCAGGAACTGGGATTTTATGTGACATGGTTTGACGACAACGGTTTTGCAAAGGCTCCCGGTCATGTAATTTCTTCTGCAACTTTGGAGCAGGAACGCATGGCAATGGAAGTAACTTCCGAATATCTTGCAGGCAAAACTGTAATGGGAACAGCAAAAACTGTAGGCATGAAAGAAGGTTATGTGCGTTTTGTAAACGATGATCCTCTTTATGAATCAAGTGTTGCCGAATCAGTCCGCGCAAAACTGGATGCCGAGTACAACCGCATTATGGAAGGCAAGCTTCTTTTGCCTGCACCAAAACAGTAATCACAAAAACTGATTTTTCCGCTCAGAGGCGTTGGCACAAAATGTCAGCGCCTTTGTATTTGTGGTGAATGCCGAGAAATATTAAAGCAAAAAAATTGACGCTCTGGAAAGGAGTTTCCTTTGATTCTGCAGATTGATGACATAAAAAAAAGCTTTTTCCGCAAAAATGTACTCAAAGGTGTTTCATTGGTTTTTGAATCTGGAAAAACCTATGCGCTTTTGGGCGAAAACGGTGCCGGAAAAACCACTTTGGCAGAAATAATTGCCGGCAATCTTCTGAGGGATTCAGGGGAAATTTTTCTTGATGAGAAATCTCTTGAACTTGAAAGTGCCCGTGATGCCCAGTCCAAAGGAATTTTTCTGGTGGAGCAGCGGCCTCTGCTTTCGGATCAGCTGACCGGCCTTGAAAACATTGTTCTTGGAAGCGAGCCTGTTTCTGCAGGTTTTATGATCAACCGGAAAGCTGCAAAGAAAAGGATTGGGGAACTGGCTGATTCTGCCGGGCTGTCAGTTGATTTTGACAAAAAAGCACAGGATTATTCAGCGGGCGAACGGTTTTTCGTGTCTTTTCTTGCGGCACTTTACCGGAATCCCGCTTTTCTGATTTTGGACGAACCTTCTGCAACTTTGGACAAAGATGAAAAACGGCTTCTGTTTGACTGGATTGAAAAACTTTCTGCGGCCGGCCTTTGCGTAATACTGATTACTCACAATTTTGAGGAAGCCCGTAAAAATGCGGATCGGATTGTTGTGCTCAGGGACGGCCTTGTGCGACAGGTTTTTGAGGGCGGAGACAAAGCGGATCCTGATCTGATTTACAGCGCAATTTTCGGCAATGGCGGGGAAGCAGCGGATCCGGGAGAAAACGGAATTGAAACTGAAGAGGATTTGACGGAGCTGATTTGTTCTGAACCGGTTTTAAGGGCAGACAATCTGACTTTAAGGCCTCAGAACGGACCTGCTCTGTTTGACATTTCTTTTTCTGCAGAAAAGGGCAGAATTACTGCAATTTACGGACAGTTGGAGGCCGGGCTTTCAACACTGGAAAATCTTGTCTGCGGAATGATTTCAAAAAAAGATTTTTCAGCTTCGAAAAAAGCGGGATCAATCAGTTTTTATTCAAAATCCGGGTATTTTTCTGCAGAAGACCTCCGCCGCCTGAAAGTGGGTTTTGTGCCTTTGAACAAACAGTTCAGGGCAGCTCACCCGGATCTGACTGTAAAACAAATGCTTTGCAGCGTTTCTCCTGATGAAGCGGAAGTTCTGGCTGATTCGGGCATAAACTGCCTTTTGTTCGACAAAGTTTCTACTCTTTCCGGCGGTATGCTCCAGAAACTGATAATAACACGAGAAGTGCATCTTGCCCCGGAACTGCTTATTCTTGCGAACCCGACTTACGGCCTTGATTCCGAAAAATCGCTGGCTTTGGCCCGGGAACTGCAGAAACTGGCGGCACAGGGCATTGCAGTGCTGATTCTTTCCGTTACAAAGGAAGGAATTGAGTCTGTGGCTCACAAATCTTACGAACTGGTAGGCGGAAAACTAACACCTGCTGAGAAACCGGCAACAGCTGTTGCATCGGGAAAAACAGCAGCGGGCGCAAAAACTGAGCCGGGCGCAGCGGGCAGAGCGGGCGCAAAACTTTCGCCAATGTTAAAGCTGAAACCAGCTGGAAACACTGATAAAGTTTCGGCGGCCGCACCGGGCGAACCGGGCGCAAAACCAATCCCGGCTGAAAACACTGAAAAAGTTCTGAAGCCGGCAAAAAATCCTGCAGCAATTCTCAAAAGTCTTAAAATCGGGTCGGAAAAAATCAGTGTTCTGGTTTCTTTAGTAATCAGTTTTGTCTGCGCCCTCCTCTTGATAGCATTTTCCGCGCCTAAACCCTTTGATGCAATCGTCGCTTTTTTTGCCGCTCCTTTTACATCCGCATACTACACCGGCAGTTTTTTGAATACCGCTGCACTGCTTCTGTGTGCAGGCATGGGTTCTGCAATTTCTTTGTACAGCGGCAACCTGAATCTTGGTGGAGAAGCGCAGGTTTACCTTGGCGGCTTTGTGACAGCGGTTCTGCTTTCAAAATGCGGTTCCCTTCCGCCGGTAATGCTTCTTCCGGTAATGATTGCGGCTTCTGCAGCTTCAGGACTGATTGCATTCGCTTCTGCAGCTTTGCAGCGTCTTTGCGGAATTACAGTACTTCTCACCACTTTTCTTGTTTCCAAAGGTGTGATTCCAATAATCGACAACGCCATTGCCACTGACTTCCGCGGTCAGAGCGGAAACCTGCTTGCAACACCCTTTATCGGGCCACAGTTCAGACTTGCCCAATTGCTGCCGCCATCCACTTTCAACGCATCGGTTTTTGCGGTACTGATTCTGCTTGTGGTTTTCTGCATTTTTATGCTCAGAACAAAAGGCGGCCAAAAACTTCGCATTGCAGGCATTGCTCCGGAATTTGCCCGTTACTCCGGTTTCGGGGTAGAAAAAATAACGGACAGAGCTTTGTTCGTGTCAGGAGCTCTTCACGGACTGACAGGATTTTTTGCAGTAACGGGAACATACTTTACCTGTCATTCAGGCTTTTATGCAGGCTTCGGCTGGAATGCGCTTACAGTTGCACTCATTGCCTCCGGTTCCCCGCTGCTTCTGTTTCCGTCCGCACTGGTTCTGTCATACATTTTTACGGCTTCAAACAAACTTGTGCTTACCGGAAGCCTTTCAGTTGACATAACACCTGTCGTTCAGGCAGTGATTCTTCTTCTGATTTCAGCACGCTTTCTCTTGAAAAGAAACAAAAAGAGGCAGTTATGACATTTTTCAACATGCTCCTTCAGATTCTTTCAGCTGCACTTCCGCTGATTGTGCTTATTCCGGGCGCTCTTGCATCTGAATACGCCGGTGTAATGGCAGTGTTTCTTGACGGCATAATGAACATGGCATCCTTTCTTGCCTACGCATTTTCCGTGTTTACAAAATCGGTTTTGGCCGGCTGCATTATTTCCGTGTTTGTCTCTGCTGCTTTCATGACGCTGATTGCAGTTTTTGCAGAAAAAACCCGGGCAAATCATTTTATCTGCGGAATCAGTGTGAACCTGTTTTCTGAGGGCTTTGTAAGTTTCTGTTCCGCAAAATGGTTCGGAACAAAAGGTGTTGTGTACGGCTTCGGAGAAAACCTTTTCGGAAACACGACAGCTCAAATCGGTCTGCGCGGAATGATTGTTCCTTGTCTTGTGTTTGCATGCTGTGCAGTGATTGCTTTGGAACGCACGCCCTGGGGACTGAGGACACGCATTGCCGGCAGTGACCCGGATCTGCTCAGAAAGCGCGGACTTTCCCCTGAATCCTACAGAATAATGTCCTGGACATTGGCAGCCCTTTGTGCGGCGGTGTGCGGTGTGCTTTTTACATTGCGGCTGTCGTCTTTTGTTCCGGGTGTAAGTGCCGGAAAAGGTTGGATTGCTTTGGCAGCAGTATTTTTGGGCAGCAGAAAGCCCAAAGGTGCGCTTGCAGCGGGACTGGTTTTCGCTGCTGCAGAATATGCCGCCGGCAGACTGAACACGGAGGGAACATTCCTTACTCCCACACTTGTGCTTGCTCTGCCTTATTGTGCGGCACTGGTTCTTTTTGTTGTGGTTACAAGCCTAAAAAGCTGTCCAAAGAAGCTTTTACTTCGCCCTGGTACTGGCCGGCAGCAATGAAATAAGTGCGTGCATCTTTTGCAGCTGCTTTTGCTCCTTTTTCATCGTTCAGGTTTGCACGGTGCATTGCAAGGTAATAGTTCAGGTTTGCAAGAGCCATATTGTTTCCTGCAAAAGTTTTCATGTTGCGTGAAAAGAACTGTTCTACCAGACTAAAATCCTGAGTGTAGTTGTAGAAAACAGACAGAATCAGCTGAGTTGAACTGGGATTGTCAGGATAAAGGGCAAAAATTGAATCAGCACAGTATGCTGCAAGATCAGTTCTGTCGGCCCAAAGATAGATTGCCATCAGTTTCTGGTAAACACGGTAGTCTGTGTCAGACCAGGTCATGGCTTCTGCAAGAATGTTGAGTGCGTCCTGCACTTTGTCCATGTTCAGATTTATGTCAGCAGCCAGAACATAAGCGTCCATTTTGTAGTCAATGTTGTCAGTGCTGTAATTTTTTGCGGCAATCAGTGCATTTTTTGCGGCATCTTCATAGTTTCCTACATACTGCTGGGCAACCGCCAGATTGTAATTGATTCCTGCAAAGTCAGAAACTGAATCTGCATATTCCAGCACTTTGATGGCATTTGTAAGATCGCCTAAAGCCAGAAGACATGAACCGTAGTTGTCCAAAGATGAACCGTTCATGGCTTTTGCTTCATAAGCATTTTTGTATGCATCGGCAGCTTTTGCAAGCAGTTCTGCATAGGAAATGCTCCAACCGTCACCGAACCAGACGGAAATATCATAGTAATAGTCGCCCAAGGATTTCTGGAGAATGGGTTTTGTTCCGTTGGCTTTTTCATAATCTGCAATTTCCTGAACAGGATCCAAAGCGTATGACTTGTATTTTTTTCCTTCTGCGCGGGCCTGCAGAATTGTTTTTCCTGCTCCGATGTCACCCAATTCAAAAGAAAGGTGCAGATTGGAAGAAATAAAATAGTTGATTACGATTTCAACTTTTTTTGCCAGAATGAATTCGTCGGCTTTGACGGAATTCAGAGTTTCGTAGGCACTTGCAAACTGATTTTTTGCAATAAGTGCATCAGCGGCAGCGATTTTGTCTGAAGTTGACTTGCTCATTCCTGTGTAGACGTTGATGTCGGCAAAAGCGGCAAAGGTCAATGCACAGAGAAGCAGAACTGAAATGATTTTTTTCATGGAAAATTCCTTGTATTGTGTTTGCTTTATATTAGGGTAAATAAATCACTGTTTCAAGCGTTACAGATTTTGCAAAATCTTCTATAATATAATTATGGATTCAAACGATTTTAATCAGTGTCCTAAATGTGGCAGCAGAAAAATAGAAAATGTTCTTGACCGCAAGTGGAAATGTCCTGACTGCGGATTCACTTTGTACAACAATGTGGCATCGGCTGTGGGTCTTGTAATTGTGAACGGAAAGGGCGAAGTTCTTCTTGAAACCCGTGCAAAAGATCCGCGTAAAGGTTTTCTTGCTTTTCCCGGCGGTTTTGTGGATCCTGATGAATCCGCAGAAGAAGCCTGTGTCCGTGAGTGCCGTGAAGAAATCGGTGTGGAACCTGATTCACTGCGTTATTTGTGCAGTTTTCCCAATGTTTACTGCTACAAGGACATTGTCTACAAAACCTGCGACCTGTTTTTTGAAGCCACTTTGCCCGAAGGCGCAGAACTGAACATTCAGAAGACAGAAGTGGAAGAAATAAGTTTTTATCCGGCGGACACACTCCGGAAAGTAGAAGAACTTCCTCTTGCCTTTGACTCAGCACGCAAAACGCTGTCTTATCGTCTTTCTCACTGATTTTTAAGAGCTGAAACCACCCGGTGGATTTCTTCTTCGCTTACGAAGGGCCCCTGCAGACGGCGTGGTTTTTCGCCTTGGGGTGCAAAGAGCATGTCTCCGTTGCCCAAAAGGTCTTCCGCTCCGGACTCGTCAAGAATTACGCGGGAATCAATTGCTGAAGCCACCGCAAATGAAATGCGCGAAGGTACGTTTGCTTTGATCAGTCCTGTTACAACATTGGTGGTCGGCCGTTGTGTGGCAAGCACAAGATGAATTCCGCAAGCTCTGGCCAGCTGTGTTATGCGGCAGATGCTTTCTTCAACGCTTTTTCCGTCTGCCATCATCAGGTCTGCCAATTCATCAATGATTACTACAATTCTGGGCAATTTTTTGTGGTTTTCTTCGGCAGAAAGACTTTTGTTGTATGTCTGTATGTTCCGTTTTCCTGCGGCTGCAAGAAGCTGGTAACGGTTCATCATTTCCTGGACGGTCTGCTCAAGAACTTCACGGGCTTTGTCAGCTTGGGTTACAACGGGTACAAGAAGATGCGGAATGCCGTTGTAGACACTGAGTTCCACGATTTTCGGGTCAATCAGTATTAGGCGCACATCCTGAGGCGCGGCATGGTAAAGCAAACTCATGATGATTGTGTTTATGCAGACTGACTTGCCTGAACCTGTGGCGCCGGCAATCAGCAGATGAGGCATTTTTTCCAGGTCGGCAATTACTGCTTCGCCGGAAATGCTTTTGCCCGCACAGAACGCAAGCGGTGATTTATGTCCCGAAAAATCAGGATGTGAAATAAGTTCCTTAAGAAGAACCGGTTCTTTTGTTTTGCTTGGAATTTCTATTCCGATGGCGGATTTTCCGGGAACAGGGGCTTCCATGTGAAGATCCGCTGCGGCAAGTGCAAGTTTAAGATCGTCTTTAAGTGCAACAACTTTGCTGACTTTTACGCCTTTGGGAACAGTAAATTCAAGCCGTACCAGCGTGGGGCCAACAAGAACTTCCGTAATCTGAGCCTGAATGCCGAAGTTCTGGAGTGCGTCAGTCAGTTTTGCCGCAAATTTTGCTTCCGGAGAATCAGGAACATCCTGCGCTTTTATCAGAACCGGTTCCGGAAACTCCTTTTCAGCCGGTCTGTCCGGGCCTTGAAGCAAATCCGTTGAAGGAAAAACGTATTCTTTGATCAGAGCCGGTTTTTCCTGCTGTTCTGCTTCTGGTTTTTGTGCCGCTTTCTGCTCAATCATCAGCTTTTCCGGTTCGCTTGGAAGCGGGATGATTTTTTTTGCTTTCTGAACTTTTGCAGTTTTCTTAGTTTTTTCAGCCCTGATTTTCTGCTGTTTTTTCTCTTCTCTTTTCTTTTTTATGCCGGCAGAGATTTTTTCCGCAAGCTTTACTGCATGCTTTTTAACAATTTTGTTCAATGAAATAAAAGCTGTGTCAAACACGAAAACAAGTGCGCAAAGAGCTGCTGCCACAAAAATGATTGCTGCGACTGCCAGCCCGAAGCATTTTGCAAGAAGCCATGCAATAAATCCGCCGGCTATTCCGCTTCCTGACTGGGTAAAAACTGAAACACTGTACAGTTCGTTGGGGGCGGGAAGTTTCGGTGCAAAGGTGATCAGGTGAACAATGATCATCACTGAATAAAGCAGAAGGACAGCGAATATGCCTTTACGGACAAGGCGCTTCTTTTTGTGGACAGCTGAAAAATAGAAGACAAAGGCAAGCAGAACGATCGGCATGGGATATTGAAATACACCGAAGATTCCGAAAAGGACTGTGGAAATGACGTTGCCTGCTTTTCCGCCGAAACCCAAGTTGAAAAGCATCAGTGAAAGACAAATGGCACAGGTAAGGATCAGCGAAATGATTTTTTTGAGGGCTTTGTTTTTTGAAGAACGGCGTTTTGGCATGACTCGATTATAAAGATAGTGACATTAAAAATCAATTTTTCCGGAACTGCTGATTGGCGCAGACACTTGTAATGCGAAGTGTGTTCTGCGGATTGCAGTGTTCCGTCGGGCATGCACAGTGACAGAATGCAGTCGTATTGACTAAGGGTGCGGTTTTGTGCCATAATCCTTGGCATTCAGACGGTGCTACCGGAGGAGGTGACAAACATGGCAAGAATTATCGTTGACGAAAATGAGAACCTCGAAAAAGCTATCAAACGTTTCAAACGCATGGTAGAAAAAGAAGGAATTATCCGCGAATACAAAAAACGCGAATACTACGAAAAACCTTCAACAATCCTGAACCGCAAGAATAAAGCACTTCAGCGCAAACTGATGAAAAAAAACCGCAAGGGACATGACAGCGGCAAAGCTTACTGATCCTTGGTTTCAGTTTTTCGAATTACAGCCTGTTCAATATGAAGTTTCTTCATGGAGCAGGCTTTTTTTTTCTTTTTTGTTGTGTTTTGTTATATTTACTGTGAATTGAATGGGCACCACTGCACCGCGATTTATTCACGGATTTTGGCGTAAGTGCAGTTATTTTTTTTTATGAAATTTGGTATTCGGCTTTAAAAGAGGAAATGCATGGGAAAAAAGCGCACTCCATTTTTTAATGACAAGAAATTCGGTTTTTCAACCATAGGACAGTCTGTTTATCTTTCCTCAAAACTTTTTGACCAGAATGGCCTTGCAATGGCATCCGCATCCTGTTCATTCGGATTTTTGTTTTCTTTTCTGCCCGTTGTTTTTCTGGTAATCATGGTTTCGCTCCGTTTTCTGCATGCGGACCAGAGCTTTGTCCGCGGCCTGTACGAGTATGTAGAATCATTCATCACTCAGGATCAGTTTGATGCACTCATTTCCTATGTCCTGGATGTAAAAAAATTCGGCATTCTTGAAATTTCTACCGTTGTGGTGGTGTTCTGGATTGCCCGCAGATTTTTCTTTTCCGTGATGCAGGCTTTCAGAAGGATTTACAATACTCAGACAAAACGCAAAGCACTTTCATTCAATCTTTGGGCCTTTGCAGGAGAAGTGATTCTTGTAATCGGAATTGCGCTGATTCTTGTGCTGGTCATTGTTGCAAGTTCTCTTATCAAAAACAACACTTTTCTTGTGAACATTTTTCCCCAGCTCAGTTTCTGGCTGGAGGCTTGGCTTTCACCTGTGCTGGTCTCAATTGTGCCCTATGTGGCTTTGTGCCTTACAGTAACATTTGTGTACAGATTCGCCCCCGGAACAAAACCCGAATGGAAACTGTGCTTTATGGCGGGGCTTCTTACAACTCTGTTTTTCCTTGGTTTTCAGTGGTTTTTTCAGCTTTTCTTCAACCGCAGCCGTTACACACTGATTTACGGAATGCTTTCCACCCTGATTGTTCTGCTTCTTGAAATTGATACTTTCTTCACGATTTTCATGTTTTTTGCCCAGTTCGTCTTTGTGCGCCAGTTTTTCAACACTCTCGTTCTCGGTGAACTTTATGCAATGAACGGAAGGTCTTCCAATGCAAGCCCGGATTGGGTAACCAGAATCCTTTTTGCTGATCCGGAACGCATTGTAAAAGTTTTTACCGCTTCACGCATTGTCAAAGGCACTCCTCTGTGTTCTGCAGGGATCCGTACAAACTGGATTTACTACATTGCGGAAGGAAGGGCAAAAGCCCAGTCTGCAAAAGGTTTCTATACGATTGAAAAACACTCTTTTGTCTGTGAAATTCCGGTATTGATGAATCAGCCTTGTACAGAAACCATTGTTGCAGAAACTGAACTTCAGGTAATTCCATTGAGCAAAAAACAGTTTGAAGAAATGCTTAAAACTGACAGAGTTGTCCTGAAAACCGCCCTTAAGCGCATGGAAGTTGCAAGCCTTGAACTTGGGGATTAAAAAACGGTCGTAAGCCCATTGCGTTAACAAGCGTGGGCTGAACTTGATGCACAAACAATGATTACCAGCGTGCAAAAAAAATGGGCGGAGACCACGTTCTGCGTAGGACCGGAATCGACGCGAAGCTAGCTTCGGGACTTGTGCAGGTTGTGGTCGTAAGCCCATTTTTTTTGCATAAAAGCAAATAATCGTAAAAAACTGAAACAAGTTCAGACCGGCGCGACTACTCCCAGCCGAAAGTTGCCGGCGGTTTGTTCGTAATATCGTAGTAGAGTGCGTCAACAAATCCCAGCGCCTTGATCTGCTCAACAACAGAGTCAAGCAGAGCCCGGTCCAGATGCGCAAAACGCGCTGTCATTACATCTTCAGACACAACAGGACGCAGAACAATTGCACAGTGACCTTCTTCCGCCGCATAAGGCAGATGAATCGTAAGATGCTGGAAAATCTTGTTGTACCAGTCAGCTTTTCTCAGGGATTCAAGCATGATTGCGTCAACTTCGCGAGTCTGGTCAAGACGCGGTTTGACACAGTAACCTTCGCGGAGAACACAGCCCGGTTTTTCATAAATCCGGAGAATTGTGCGGTTTACAAGATGAACATTGTTTGTAATGTAGGAAGAAACTTTTTCCAGGTTTTCCCAGGAAGGAACTTTGTCAAAACTGAGTACCGCAGGGAATCTGTAAGTGCGGAAGTCCCCCTGAACACCCACTGATTTTACAGAGAGAACGTCTTTTTCTGCAGGCTCTTCCAGCATGGATGAAATGTCCAGCGCATCAAGAGCTGCCCGTGCCTGTTCCAGTTCAGCCTGTTCTTCTGCAGAGAAGGCTCCTTCACGGCAAAGCACATTGATTGAAAGACCGGGACCGGGAAAGGGATGCCGCATTACCAGACTGTCTTCAAGACCGATTTTTTTGCCGATAAGGCGAACTTCGTCTTTGTAAAGATCTTTGAGCGGTTCAATAATCAGCCCTTTGGCAATCAGTTCCTGAATTCCGTCTACACGGTTGTGATGAGTTTTGATTACCTTGGAGTTCTTTGTTCCGCCTGATTCAATGATGTCCGGATACAGGGTGCCCTGAGCCAGAAGCCATTCGTCTCCGTCAAGATGGAGTTTGTCTACAACCTGATTGCGCACTGTAATGAAGTTTTCACCGACAGCCATTCGTTTTTTCTGGGGATCAACAAGTCCGCTGATTGCAGCAAGGAAAGATTCGCTTGCGTCTTCAACAATAAAGTTGGAAAAACCTGCCTTCTTGTATGCAATTTCAATGTCGTGGCTTTCGTTTTTGCGCATGAAGCCGTTGTCAATGTGGAGACCGAGAACCCGTTCCTGACCGAGAGCCTTGTTCAGAAGGGCAAAAGCTACAGTTGAGTCTACACCGCCTGAAAGGAAGAGAAGGACTTTCTTGTCCTTTGAATCAGTTTTGATCTGTGTAAGGATTGTATCAAGAACTGTGTCCTGATCCCAGTTTTTTTCCATTCCGCAGAGTTTTGCAAAATTGGCGAAAATCTGGTTTCCGCAGGGAGTGTCTTTAACTTCAACATGGAACTGAAGACTGTACCGCTTTTTTTCAGGATTCTGCAGTGCTGCATAAGCGCAGAGAGAAGTGCTTCCGGCACATTCAAAGCCGTTTCCGGGAACCGTAACAGTGTCCTGGTGGCTCATCCAGACTTGCGTGCCGCTTTCTATGCCGTCAAAAAGCGGGCAGGGAGTTTTGTCCGCAAAATCAAGGTGTGCAATGCCGAATTCACCTTTGCCGGTGTTTTCAACTTTGCCGCCGTG
Organism: Treponemataceae bacterium; assembly: GCA_024402435.1. GTDB lineage: Bacteria > Spirochaetota > Spirochaetia > Treponematales > Treponemataceae > Treponema_I. Next base: position 6,728 of record JAKSTU010000050.1, on the reverse strand, counting down.
TTTCTGTGCCATGAGCTGATGCCCGTAGCACAAGCCCAGCATTGGAATGTTCAGCGTAAAAATCTCGTCGTTGAATTCGGGAACTTCTGATTCGTAAACTGATGAAGGTCCTCCTGAAAGAACAATTCCTGCCGCATTTTCAAAAGCGTCAAGACTGACTGAAGGAAGTGCGATTTCTGAATAATACCCTAAAAGACGGAACCGTTTGGCGATAAGATGAGCGTACTGGCTGCCAAAGTCCAGCACGACGATTTTTTTTCTTGAATCTGATGCGTCCATGGCGAACTATATCACAAAGAAGAGATATTTTACAAGGTGAGTGATTCAAGGGGCGCTTCGCACAAAGAGGCGAGAGTTTCGCCGTTTACGGCAATCTGTTCGCCCCGGACTCCTGCGCTTACGTAGATTTCGTCAAAAAGTACGGCGGTTTCGTCAATGAATGTGGGAAATTTTTTCTTCATTCCCAATGGAGAGCAGCCGCCGCGGATATAACCTGTAAGGCCCAGAAGCTCCGTAGGTTTTACGGGACCGATTTCTTTTGAGGATGTAAGGGATCTGACTTTTTTAAGATTGACCGTTGTTGTGGCCGGCACGCAGAAAACGTAGATTTCGTTGCGCTCGTTGCGCATTACGATGGTTTTGAACACTTGTTCCGGCGGAAGACCGGCGCTTTGTGATGCATGGATTGCATCAAGGTTTTCAAGATCCACTTCGTAGGTTTTTGTGGAGTAGGGGATTCCTGCGGCTTCGAGAATGCGCATTGCGTTTGTCTTTTTTTCTGTGCTCATGAGTCAAGTATGAACAGACCTCCGAAAAAACTCAAGTAGGTGTGATTTTGCTACACAAGTATCTGCATGTTCTCCGGAGTGACGCCCGGCTTTTCGTAAATGAAAAGAATTGCCGTGTCTTTGCCTGCTTCTGCTTCCGGACAGGCTAAAAGCGGGTTCACCGTGAATTCTTCATAATCCGTGACTGCAAACTTGGTGCGAAGAGATGCGGGCATTTGGCTTTCTGCGTTCTTAACACCGGACTCTCCGCCCAAAAGTTTAAGATGTTCTGTCATTGCGGCAAGATGCTTTTCTTTGCTGTAGCGGCGTTCAAACCATTGGGGAAAAGCCCCGCACTTTTTCTGCCGGAGAAAGTCAAAACGCAGCAGTTCCCGCACCACCGGGTCAGCCGAAAAATCAGATTCTGCAAGAAAATCAAACCAGAAGTTCGGTGCACGCGCTACGTCCAGTGCGCCGTTTTTACGCGCGGCTTCTGCTGCGGAGGACACAAAGTTCCAGTAGCCCATTTTGCGGCCCAAATACCGGATTGTGCATGGAAAAAGCCCTGAATTCCAATAAGCGTCGGTAATGGTTTCAACATCCTTCAGAAAAAGCATTTCCTGATAAGAAAGCCATGGTGTGCTGAAAGTTTCGTAAGGCGGATTTTCCATCCATTTCCACCCGTTTTTTTTGGCATAGTTTTCCATTGTGGTGCCGTGAAGCACTTTAAGAAATCCCAGCTGAAGGGCATCAGGCTCCATGGTCATTACAAAATCGTAGGATTTGCCGAAACTTTCAAGATTTTCGTAAGGAAGCCCGGCAATCAGATCAAGGTGAGAATGAATCGTTTGAGGAATGCGGTTTACATTTTCCGCGATTTTTGCGGTTTCCGGGGAGCGTCCCACTTCTTTAAGTGTTTCCGGATTTGAAGACTGCACACCGATTTCAAACTGCATCACTCCTTCGGGAACTTTCTGAAGAAAATCCAGCGCTTTGCTGCTGAGAAATTCAGCTTCTATTTCAAAATGGAACATGGTCTTCTTGTTGTGATGGTCAAGAATGTACTGCCAGATTGCGATGTAGCGGTTTTCATCAAGATTGTAGGTTCTGTCAACAAATTTTACCAGACGGACGTTGGCATCAAGAAAACGCTGCAAATCGGTGAAGACGCGTTCCAAAGGCATGAATCGGACCCGTTTGTCCAAAGAGCTCATGCAGTAGGCGCAGGAAAAAGGACAGCCGCGGCTTGATTCATAATAGTAGATTTTGTTGTCAGGATCTGTAATCTCAGGATAGGGAAAAGGCAGCCGGCTAAGGTCGCATATCAGTTCCCGAGGTTTTGTAAACACAGGTTTGCCCTTTTGGTCTCTGTAACAGATGCCGTCCACAGTGTGAAAGTCATTTCCAGAAGCAATCTGAAAAACTGTTTCTTCGCCTTCACCGCACATTACAAAATCCAGCGCAGGGTTTTCGTTCAAATAGCCGTCCGCATAAAATCCTGCTTCAGGACCGCCGGCGCCCACAATTGCTTCGGGAAGGATTTTCTTTACGTCCGGAAGGATTTTTCTGAAAACTTCCGCGTTCCAGATGTATGTGGAAAAAAGCACCATGTCCGGATTATGGGATGCGATTCCGCGGAGGATTTCGCCTGCAGGCTGATTGATTGTCCACTCGTCAAAGCAGATTGCATCCGGGGAAACGCCTTTTGACACTGAATAAAGGGCAATGGATCGCACTGCAATGTTCGTGTGGTTGTATTTTGCATTGATTGCGGCAAGAAGGATTTTCATGACTCAAGTATAACGCATTTTGCACAATGTTGTGCATCACTGTGCGCATTCTGACAAAGAGAGCCTGTCATCCTGAGCGATAAAAACAAGTTTTTTGTCGAAGGATCTATACAAAGCGTTATGAGAGTTCGGGCAGATGTTTCGACTTCATTCGCTTCGCTCATTCCGCTCAACATGACAGGGGGGTGCGCATTACTTCGCGCATTTTACTTTCGGGGTTTTTTCTTCGGAATTGCCATAAAACCGAAAACGCTTCCGCAGATTCCGCCTACAATGTGGGCCACTGCAGAAACTCCCGCTTCTGAAGCAGAATCCAGCGACATTATTTCTTTGCCGATGAAAAGCAGACACACAAGTATGAAAGTGAGCGGGATTTTCGTGCGGTCAATTGTGGTGTAGGAAGAAAGCAGAATCATCATGAAGACAATGCCGCTGGATCCTGTAAGTCCGTACGGAATGAAGCAGGCATTCACTACGCCTGTTACAAAAGCCACGGTCACCATCATTACAATCAGCAGTTTTGCGCCGAAACGTTCTTCAAGAATCGGGCCGAGAAGCAGAAGAAATGACAGATTGCTTATAAGATGTGTCCAGCTTGTGTGTCCGAGAACGTGAAGAAAAAGCCTGAGGTAATCTACAGGAGCTTTCCAGTTGAATGCAAAGGCGCTGTTCTGGGAGCCTGGGGCAACAAAAAGTGCAAGCATTCCGTTCTGGATGCGCTGGTTGAGAAGCATTGCGCCGACGCAAAGAAGGGAAAAAGTGAGTGTGACTGGCGCATTGTAAACTACGCCGATATGTTCTTTTTTCTTGGGAGCTGTTTTTTTTGTTGTTCTGCCAGTTTTTTTTGTGGAAACAATCACTTCCTCCTGCGGAACCGGATAGTCCGCAAAAGGAGTGTCGTCATTATAGTTGTTGTAATCGTTCATTCCCTAATTTTCGGAATGAAAATCAGAAAATGTAACTCAAAATCGTAACTGCAAGATATGCAGCAAGCAGAACTGCACCAACCGGGCGTTTGAGTGAATTTTTGGAAAGAATTGCTGATCCGCGGAAAACTGCAAGAACAAAAAGCATTGCAGGAAAAAGCAGGTAGAAGAAGCGCGGGTCAACTGTGAGGCCGCCGGGAGTTACTGCTGCCGATGCGCCTATTACGAAAAGAACGTTCAGAATGTCTGCGCCGATTACGTTACCGATTGCCAAGTCCCCGTGTCCTTTTTTTGCGGCGGTAATTCCTGTAATCAGTTCGGGCAGTGATGTTCCGAAGGCTACCAGCGTGGCGGCAATGACTGTCTGCGGAATGTTGAAGCGCAGTGCCAGTTCCTGAACTGCAGGAATCAGAACCTTTGAAGAAACGATTACAAGCAGGACGCCCAGAATCAGTTTGAGCACGATAATCAGCATTGACTCTCCTGTGTCTTCGCCGCCTTCTTCTTCAGAAGTGCCTTTTGCGCCTTTGATCAGCGCAACTGTGTAGGCAACGAGCAGTGCCAGGAAAACAAATCCCATGAACTGGGGAACACGTCCGCCTTCTGTGAAAGCTTTTGTGCCGCCTCCGAAAACAAATGACGTAATTACAATGAGTACACCGGCGGCAAGCTGGATCCAGCCCTGAAAGTTTATGTCCTTTTTGTTGAAGGGCAGCGGTTTGATAAGGGCACTGACACCCAGAATAAGTCCTGTATCGCAGATTACTGAACCGATGGCGTTGCCCATGGCCATTCCTGCGCTTCCTTTGAGTGCGGACATGACTGAAACCGTAACTTCCGGAACAGTGGTTCCAAGGCTTACGATTGTTGCACCGATAACCATTTTGGGAATGCCCCAGCGTGTAGAAAGAACAACGGCTTCGTCAACAAGAATGTCTGCACCTTTGCCCAGAAGGTAAAGAGATGCGGCAACAATGGCAATCAGAATCAGAATGCCTCCAAAGTTTTGCGGTACTTTGGCAACCAGATTGAGCATTAAATCGTCTAGCATGAGCATACTATAATGAAAATCGTAACAAGTGGCAAACTTAAATAATGGTATAAATAACTGCACTGTCGCCGGAGTCCCGACAATATATCGCGGTGCAACAAGGTGCAAGCGATTTCATTTTGCGGGCGCATTGTCATGCTGAGCGGAATGAACGCAGTGAATGAAGTCGAAGCATCTTGAACAACTGGAGCCGCATAAGTCGTTGATATGCTTTTGCGGGCGGGTTGTGAAATAATTCACAACAAAAAGAATGTTCCTTATTGAACAAAAAAATCAGGCAGAGTAATATGAATTCACTTCGTTGTGAATTATTTCACAGGTGTCTATGAATGCAATTTCAAATCCTACAAGACAGCGGCTTATAAGTTTGGTGCGCCTTCTGGAACAGTTGGAAAACACCGGAAAAACAAAGGTTTCTTCTGCTGAAATACAGAACCGTACAGGCTGGAACCGTGATACAGTGCGCCGGGACATTCTTGCTTTGCAGGCAAACTGCGGATCTGCGCAAGGTTATGAGATAAATGCTCTTAAGCAAGCCATCAGAAAGGCTCTGAACTTGAACAATGCCGAAAAAAAATGCTGCATTGTTGGGCTTGGGGAACTTGGTGCCGCATTGGCGCGCCACGGAAGCATGGAAGGTTCTGCTTTTGTTGTCTGTGCCGGTTTTGATTCAAACGTGAACCGCACGGAAACACTTGTAATGCCTTTTGCGCTTTATCCGGCAATCCGAATGGAGCAGGTAATCAGTTCCGAGCACATTGAATACGCAATCCTGGCCACTGACGAAAAAGAAGCGCGACCCATGGCTTTGCGGCTTTATGCCTGCGGAATCAGGGGAATCGTAAACTGTACCGGAACAGTGCTTCCGTCTTACGGAGATGTTGCCGTGCATAATCTTTCGGTACTTGATGCGCTGCAGAACATAGCCAGTTCTCAGCACAACGTAATAGAAGAAAATTGATTCGCCGCTGCCAACGCGGTGTTTTAGTGTTTTATAAGGAGAAAACAATGGCAAGAGTTTATAACTTTTCAGCAGGCCCCAGTTGTCTTCCTGAAGAAGTCCTTCAGGAATGTGCAGCAGAAATGATGGATTACAACGGAACAGGTCAGTCCGTTATGGAAATGAGCCACCGCTCAAAGGCTTATGAACCGATTATTCAGGATGCAGAAGCAATGGTCCGTAAGCTCATGAATGTTCCCGAGAACTATAAAGTGCTTTTTGTTCAGGGCGGCGGTTCAACACAGTTTGCCATGGTTGCTCAGAACCTGGGAATCAGGAACAAAAAAGCTGCTTACATCGAAACCGGTGTATGGGCAAAAAAAGCTGCTGCAGAAGCAAAGCATCTTGGTGTTGCAGTTGATGTAATCGCATCTAGCAAAGACAAAAATTATTCATATATTCCCAAAGTAGAAAAAGTCGAAGGTGATTACGACTACGTCTATATCTGCTTCAACAATACAATCATGGGAACCCACTACGAATACATTCCCGAAACAGGCAGCATTCCTCTGGTTGCAGACCTTTCTTCTTGCATTCTCAGTGAAGAAATCGATGTAAGCAAATTCGGCCTGATTTTTGCAGGTGCCCAGAAAAACCTTGCTCCCGCAGGTGTTACTCTGGTAATCGTCCGCGAAGATCTGATTCCTGAACCTGAAGCATGTCTTCCCGGAACACCCACAATGAGCATGTACAAAACACATGCAGACAACGACAGCATGTACAATACACCGCCATGTTACACAATCTATGTTCTCGGAAAAGTCCTGCACTGGATCGAAAAGAAGGGCGGAGCTGCCGGAATCCACAGGCTGAATGTGGAAAAAGCAAAATATCTTTATGACTTCCTTGATTCAAGTGATTTTTATCACGCAACAACAGAAGTCGGAAGCCGTTCTCTTATGAACGTACCTTTCCTTACAAAATATTCTGATCATGACGGAAGCGAAGCTGCTCTTGCCAAAGAAAAGGAAATAAATGACAAGTTCGTAAAAGCTGCCGCCGCTGCAGGTCTTGTAAACCTGAAAGGTCACCGTCTTGTAGGCGGTATGCGTGCTTCCATTTACAACGCAATGACTTTGGACGGCGTAAAAGCCCTTGTTGCCTTCATGAAGAAATTCGCTGAGGAAAACTGAGAAAACAGCAGAAAAAGTTGTCATTCCGCGCAGAACAACATGGAAAAAGCCATTCTGTGCG
>JAKSTU010000005.1 GCA_024402435.1 Treponemataceae bacterium | reverse complement strand
TTGAGTTGCTCTCGCAACTCTTCTTTCTTTCCTTCCCTCTGTATTTTCAAATATCTTTTTACCAACGTTCTGCTCCGTAGGTGAGTAGTATAATATACAGCTTTTTTATTTCTGTCAATCTTTTTTTTTATTTTTTTTTATATTTTTTTTTCATTGCGCCAACAAAGCCTTTCTGATAGAATTTACTCATGAATGACAAACACGTTAGTTTTTTTGCCTTACAGAAGGCTTCTGAAAAGCCAGGATGTCCGATTTGCACAATCGTTAACGAAAGAATAGCACGCTACATTGACGGAATGCTTTTCGAGCACATTTCGGACCGCACCTTCAGAGCACAATACAGAGAAGCCGGCGGATTCTGCAAAAACCATTCCAAAACACTGCTTTCCTATCGGGACGGGCTTGCCGTAGCCATTTTGGGACAAGGTGAATTATCCGAAAAGATAGAAGATTTCGGCAGAAAAAAAATGAGAAAATACAAAGCTGAATGTCCAGCCTGTCTTGAAAAAGAGAGAATAGAAAAAGAATTCCTCCAATTTATTGCGGAATCTGCAAAACTCGGAAAAGAAGACGAAGATGAATTGAAAGAATTGATCACCGGAGGTCCGGGAATTTGTTCTGAACACTACAGTATTATGGTAAAAAATCATGGAAAAAGAATTCCGAAATGGTTTTCTTCATTTCAGGAAGAGATTTTCCGGTGTTTGCTCGAAAGGACAAACCGTTTCATTGATTTTTCAGCATGGGGAAAGCAAGAACAGTTCAATTCTTTGTCACCGGAAGACAAAGTTGTTTGGAAAGAACTTGCAGCATGTCTTCGTTCCAGTGTTGACTAATTCACTGATTTCCAGTAACTTTTTTTCTGCTTTATCACATTTTTCAATTAACGATTGAAAAGCATCATTAAACGACGTTAACCTAGGAGAAAAAAAATGGGTGTTATCGGGACAATCCTGTTGGTTGTATTTGTAATTATTTGTGTTCTGCTTATTGGTGTTGTTCTTCTTCAGAATGAAGATGGTGACGGAATGGGTGGAATTTTCGGCGGTGCACAGTCACAGGCTTTCGGAGCCAAGTCAGGAAACGTACTCACAAAAGCTACATATGTAATGGTTACACTTTTCTTCGTAGCTACATTTGTTCTTGCCCTTTTGAACAAAACTCCTTCTGTAAGAAGTCTTGATGCTGCAGCACAGGAAGCAGCTGCAACTGGCGCAGAAAGTTGGCTTGATTCAACACCGACAGAAGTTGCGCCTGCAGAACTGAGTGCAAGTACTTCAGTTGCTGAATAATCAATTTTACCGAACGTCCGTTTCTTTCGGGCGTTCGAGTTCTGCTGTTTAACACAGTATTCATATTTCTCGTCAATTTATATAAACAAAACAGAAGCCATCCGGTCTTTTTGGATAAGGAAGTTACATGATTCTTGGACAGGTTTTTAACGAAAAAGCAATAAAACTGAATCTGGAAAGTGAAGAAAAAGACGAAGTTCTGGAAGAAATGGTAGAACTTTTGGTTTCTGTTTATCCTTCCCTGAACAGGGATGAAATCCTTGAAAGTGTGATTTCCCGTGAATCAAAAATGAGTACTGGGATAAAAACCGCTATTGCGGTTCCTCACGGAAAGACAGATGCAATTGAAGGTGTAGTTGGTGCTATCGGCATTTCCCGCACAGGCATTGACTATGACTCTTTGGACGGCAAACCTGTGCATCTTGTTTTTATGATGCTGTCTTCAAAGGGTGATTGCGAATACCACCTGAGAGTACTTCGTCATCTTTCGCAGGTAATGGACAGCAAAAGTTTTTATGAAGACATAATCAATCAGACGACGGCACAGGGAGTTTATTCTACTTTGTGCAAATATGACTCTGAAACAAAATAGAATGACTGATTAAGGTGCTCTTTTGACTTATTGAAAGCCCTTTTTCGCAGCCTTTGCACATTTGCTTTACAAGGAGAGTTTCATGGAAGCAGATATTAGTGTTATTGAGCATTTGATCGATATTGAGCAGGAAGCGGCTTCTTTATTGTTTGATGCACAGACTGAAGCAGATAACAGGGTTAAGGTTGCGCGCACGGCTGCTGATTCAGAATACAAAAAAGGCTATGAAGTCATGATTTCCGAAATGGAAGCTTCTTTTGCTGATGCAAAAGCTAAAACACAGCAGAAACATGACGAAGAATTCAATCAATACAAAGATTCCGTAAATAATTTTCCTAAAGATACGGCTGGTTTTGAGACCTTGCTGGAGTCCATGCTTTTTGGTGAGTGATATGGACAAATCCGGAGCAGGTGCATACGTTTATGCAAAAGCCAGTGGAATGCTTGCAAAATCTTTCGTTGGTGACAGGGCTTTACATCTTTTTGAAGCAAAAAGCATAAGCGAACTTTGGACGCTTATCTTCAAAACTGAAGTACCCATGATGCCGGAAGTGCTTCTTGCAAAGAAACTGGAAGTTGAGGCAGAGAGAAAATTTCTGTCGGACTTTACTATGCTTCTGGGATGCTATTCAAATCCGGAACCAGTTTCTCTTGCTTTACTGCAGGGTTACGAATACACAAATCTGAAAGACATTGTCCATGCTTTGATTGAAAACAAGACACAGATACCGGATCTTGCAGATTTGAAAAACTTTTCATTTCTCCATTATGACCGTTGGCCAAAATTGGCGGAAATAACCGCTGATACGCCGTTGGCCTGGTATGATAAAATTCCGTCCCGAAACGAGCAGAAAGACATTGATCACAAACTGGATGCGCAGTATATGCTTTCTCTTTGGAATTCGGTGAAAAAAATCCCGGCAGGAGAGCGGCAGCCAGTTGAAAAACTCATAAAAGATGAACTGATCATGCAGAATTGTCTTTGGGCATTGAGACTCAAAGTTTATTACGGCATGACTAAGGAAGAAATCATTCCTCTTCTGGTTCCCCTTTTCGATTCTTCTGAAAACGATCTTCTGGCCGGAGAAGCTGTAAAACTTTTGGATTATGAAATCGACAACCATGACCATTGGGCTGACTGGAAATATTCATCATACTTGAATCCGTATGTTCCGGATGAAATTTGGAATTTGGATCCACGTTATGTTCAGCAAAAAGCCAAAATTGCACAGACAAAAGCGGCACTGAAGCTTTTTCATCAGCATCCTTTTACGGATTGTGTGCTTGTAACATGGTTCAAAATCAAACAATACGAACTTGACTGCATAAGAACTGCTGCAGAAGGACTATGCCTTTCTGTTGAACAGTCTGATATAAAAAACTTTTTGGGAATGGAGGATTAAGTAATGGCTAAGACTACTCCGATGAAACTGATAGAACTGATGATTCTGAAGGAAGACATTGATCACGTTCTGGAATTTCTTGGGAAACGCGGAAATTTTCAGTTTCAATCCGAACTGGATGAAAAGGCCTCCCATGAATCTAATGACATGCGGATGATTTTTGATCAGCTGCAGGCAGCACGTGCATATTTGAATGTTGCTGACGCAGAAGAATATGATGAAAAAACTTCCATTCCCACAGAAGATGACAAAAAAACAGCAGATTCAATTCTGGAAGCAGTTGAAGATTTGAAAAAACGGGAACTTTCCATTGCTGAAAACCAGAAAAAAGTCAATGAAGCATACAAAGAGGCCATGGCTTTTGCAAACCTGAAAGTGGCTTACAGTGAACTTGAACACCTTTCGTTTTTAAGCCTAAGAATAGGAAAAATTGATCCGTCTGTAATCGATGAACTGAAATTTGCAGTGGGACAGAGAGCTGTTATTGTTCCGCTGGGCGATGACAATTCGCGTATTCTTGCAGCCTCTTCAAAAAAAGGACGTTTTGCTTTGGACACAGAATTGAAGAAATTCGGTTTTGTGGGCATGGAAGTACCTAAAGATTTCAAGGGAATTCCGGATGATGTTCTTGAGACACTGAAAAAACAGACGGAAGAAGCTGAAGAACAGATCAGGACAATTGCCGGAGAGCGGGAAAATTATGCATCGACTCATGCAGATGCAATCAGAAATTTGCTCAGATCCTACTCAATTGCAATGCAAGTTCAGGCAATTCGGGACAAACTTGAATCAACCCAGATGGTTTACCGTATCACAGGATGGATTCCGGCAGCTGATACGGACATGATGATGAAGGAATTGGATGAAATTACTGAAGGGCGTATTGCAATCCGTCAATATGAACCGGATGAAGTTCCGTCTGTAAAAAACGGTCGTGAAAAGGTTCCTGTAAAGCTGACACATGGAAAAGTCGTAAGCAGTTTTGAGCGCATTATTTTCAGTTATGGCGCACCTTTGTACGGGACAATCGACCCTACCCCATTTGTCGCATTTTTCTTCACACTGCTTTTTGGAATCATGTTCGGGGATGCAGGACAGGGTCTGGTTTTCATTCTGATCGGTATTCTGCTTTGTCTGAAAAAACTGCCGATTGCCAAAAACTGGTATAAATTCGGTCCCGTTTTTGTTTGCATCGGTTCGTCCAGTTTCATAATGGGACTTCTTACCGGAGAATTCTTCTGCAATGAAGAAATTCTGGAACCTTTTGCCCATTTTGTAACAGGTCTTTTCCTTGGAAAAGAAAATGCGTTCGCACCGATTCTTCACATGATGCCCTCTGCAAACACGGTAGACAAGATGTTCATGTTCTTCCTGTTTACAATCGGGGTTGGTTTCATCATCAACTCAATCGGCCTGATAATCAACATTGTCAATAATTTCAGCCGCAAAAGATTCGGAAAAGCATTGTTCGGAAAGACAGGTCTTTGCGGTGCATTATTCTTCTGGTACGTTGTTTTCATGATTGTAAGGATTTTTGCTTTCGGTTCTTCAATCGTTCTGGCAGATATCATCATAATTGCTGTCACACTTTTGGGTGTTTTCATGGCAACACCCTTGGAACGGCTGGTTGACGGTGAGCGTCCGGTTTTTGAAAACGGTGTTTTTGCAGCAGTAATTGAAGGTGTTGTTGAACTTCTTGAAATTGTATCAAGCAACTTATCAAATTCTGTCAGTTTTTTGCGTGTTGGAGCTTTTGCACTTGCCCACGCAGTTTTGGGTTACATCATATTTACAATGGGAGCACTGATTCCCGCAAAAGCAGGAAGTATTGCAGTATCAATCGTCGGAAATGCAGTTGTAATCGTTTTGGAAGGAATGATTGTTGCAATTCAGGTAATGCGTCTGCAGTACTACGAGTTTTTCTCAAAGTTCTTTACGGAAACAGGAAAGGAATTCGTTCCTTTTAAGTTTACCTACAAATAAGAAATACAAATCCGAAGGAGATTTTTATGAAACGCAGAACAATTATTATTGCATTGATGCTGTGCTTTGCTGTCACAGGTGTTTTTGCACAGAGTGCAGAAGCTGCCGCAGTTCAGGACATGAGCTGGGTACGTTATCTGGCAGCAGGAATTGCAGTTGGAATCGCTTGTATTGCAGGTGGTATGGCCGTAGGTAAAATCGGTGCAGCTGCAATGGGTGCAATGAGCGAAAATGCAGAACTTTCCGGAAAAGCACTTCCTTTTGTCGGTCTTGCTGAAGGTATTTGTCTGTGGGGATTCCTTGTTGCCCTGCTTATCATCATTCTGTAAGGAAAAAGCGTGAAGTTTTTTTTCATTGGCGAGCGGGAACTTCTGCTTGCCTTTGAACTTGTAGGCGTGTCCGGCACTATTGCCGTAAACCGGGACGAAGCTTTGGAAGCTTTTTCAAGGGTTACGGGGAAAGGTGCCGGAGCCGGTTCACTGCCGGTAGAAGAACGTCCGAAAGTTCTGATTATCACAGAAGAAGTTGCTCTGATGCTGGAAAATGAAGTTGTTCAGTGGCAGATGGGAGCACAGTTTCCTCTAATTGTTGAAGTTCCGGGAATTCGCGGTCACATTTCAGGCAAAAAATCATTGACTGATTCCATACGCGAAGCAATCGGAATTCAGGTTTAAGGTATTTTCATGGAAGAATTACGTTCAACAGAAATTCTTGACAAAGAGATTCAAGAAGACGCGCGGAAAAAGGCTGAAAAAATCCTTAAGAACGCAGATGCTCAGGTCGCACAAATTGCGGCTTCCGTTGAGCAAAGACTTCTGGAAACAAAAAACCAGAAAGAAATTTATTATAAGGAATTAATCGATTCTTTTGATAAAGACATTCAGGCTTCTGTTCCTCTTGAAAAACAGCGCTATGCAGTTTCATTCCAGAATACTGCGATGACAGAGGCAATAAATTCATATCTGGACAAAATCGGTCCGGACAAAAAAATAACTTTGATTGCAAAGCTACTTAAAAGAGCAGAAAATGCCTTGAAGGGCAAAAAAATATATGCAGTTTGCAACGGATTTGAAGCTGCAAAAATCAAAAAAATGCTGGAAAAAGAACTGGGAAAAGAAGCGGTTCTTTCATGCAAAGCAGATGAAGCCAACCCTGATTATGAAGGATGCATTCTGGAGACAGATGACAAATCGGTAAAATGCAGACTGACAGTTCAGGAAATTGTTGACGAACTGGTTGATGAAAAACGTTTTGAACTGGTTTCAGCTCTGTTTGGCGGGAGGTTACCGGAATGAGTGAATCAGCTGAAAAATCAGTAACCGGAAAAATTACACGCATATCCGGGCCTATTGTTTACGCAGAAGGCCTTGACGAATGCGGTCTTTACGATGTTGTTGACGTAGGAAATGCCCGCCTTATCGGAGAAATTATCCGGCAGAAATCCGGTTGTTCAACAATTCAGGTTTACGAAGATGATACTGGAATGCATATCGGAGAGCCGGTTGTCTGCAACAAACGTCCGCTTTCCGTAAGACTGGGACCCGGTCTGATCGGCACAATTTACGACGGAATCCAGCGCCCGCTGCAGACATTGTTTGAACAGTCCGGTGCATTTCTGACGCCGGGACAGAGAACTGATCCTCTTGATACACAGAAAAAATGGGCCTTTAATCCGATTCTGAAGGAAGGCGATGCAATTGCACCCGGAAAAATCATCGGAACGGTTCAGGAAACATCTTCAGTTCTTCACAAAATCATGGTTCCGCCTACAATCCGCGGTCGTGTTCTTTCAAAACTCTGTTCCGCAGGGGAATACACAGTTGACGATGTGGTTGCAGAAACGGAATTGGGTGAAACTATCAGTTTGAGCCAGTATTGGCCGGTAAGAAAGCCGCGTCCTTATGGCGCAAAACTGACTGTAACAGAACCTTTGGTAACAGGTCAGCGTGTAATTGACGTGTTCTTTCCTTTGTCAAAAGGCGGTACTGCAGCAATTCCCGGCGGTTTCGGAACCGGAAAAACGATGACACAGCATGCCATTGCAAAATGGTGTGATGCGAATATCATTGTTTACATCGGATGCGGTGAACGCGGAAACGAAATGACAGATGTTCTTACCGAATTTCCGTCTCTGATTGACCCGAGAACAGGACGTTCTCTTATGGAACGTACAATTCTTATTGCAAATACATCAAACATGCCAGTTGCAGCCCGTGAAGTTTCTCTTTATTCAGGAATCACACTTGCAGAGTATTATCGAGACATGGGGCTTGCGGTTGCAATTATGGCAGACTCAACAAGCCGTTGGGCAGAAGCATTGCGCGAGCTTTCCGGACGCATGGAAGAAATGCCTGCAGAAGAAGGTTTTCCTGCATATCTGCCTACCCGTCTTGCCGAATTCTACGAGCGCGCAGGACGAATTACAAGTTTGGCAGGAGAAGAAGGAAGTGTTTCCGTAATCGGTGCAGTTTCTCCTCCGGGCGGTGACTTTTCAGAACCTGTTACACAGCATACAAAGCGCTTTATCAGGTGTTTCTGGGCTTTGGACCGTGAACTTGCAAATGCGCGCCATTATCCGGCAATCGGCTGGATTGATTCTTACTCGGAATATGCGGATGAAGTCCGTCAATGGTGGGACAGACTTGATCCCCGTTGGGCACAGGTTCGTCTTGAAGCATTGGATCTGCTCAAGAAAGAACAGCGTCTTCAGCAGATTGTCCGTTTGATCGGTCCCGATGCGCTGCCTGATTCAGAGCGGCTGATTCTTGCCGTTGCAGAAATGATCAAAAACGGATTTTTGCAGCAGAGCGCATTTGATGACATTGATGTTTACTCAGTACCAGAAAAACAGATTCTCATTCTTCAGCTGATTATGTCCTATTATACAAGATGCCTTTCTGTAATCAGACAGGGAGCACCTCTTGTAAAACTGGTTTCTCTTGATTGCCGTGAAAAAATCATCCGTCTCAAAACAACGGTTCCAAATGACAAACTTGAGATGATTCAGCAGGTCGAAATGGAAATGGACGAAGAATTGGCTTCTGTTGAAAGAGTATATCGTAAGGTGGACGTACTATGAGAGGAATTGAATATCGGGGAGTAACCTCAGTTGACGGCCCTGTTGTAGTGGTTCGCCGCACAGAATCTGTGTTTTATAGTGAAACTGTTGCAGTACGTGATCGTTTCGGTGAAAAAAGAATCGGACGCGTAATTGACATTTCTGAAGAATATGCTGTTGTTCAGATTTTCGGGTCCACAACCGGAATTGATTTGAATGAAACTACAGTCGAATTTTTGGACGAACCTATGGAACTTCGTGTTGGCGAAGGTCTTATGGGACGCATTTTCAACGGATTGGGAAAACCGATTGACGGACACCCGGAGATTATTTCTTCAAAGAAAGTGAACGTAAACGGATATCCTATCAATCCTTATGCCCGCGTTTATCCGCGTGACTTTATCCAGACAGGTATTTCATCAATTGACGGAATGAACACACTGATCCGCGGACAGAAACTTCCGATTTTCAGCGGAAACGGTTTGCCTCATAACAGACTGGCCGCCCAGATCATCCGTCAGTCAAGACTGAAAAATTCAGACGAAAGTTTCGTTATGGTTTTTGCAGGAATGGGAATCAAATATGACGTTGCACAGTTTTTCAAGAACACTTTTGAGGAATCCGGTGTTCTTTCAAAGGTTGTAATGTTCCAGAGCCTTGCAGACTCACCTTCAATCGAACGCATCATTACCCCGCGCTGTGCTTTGACCGCCGCAGAATACCTTGCATACGAAAAAGGAATGCATGTTCTTGTTGTAATGACGGACATGACGAACTATTGTGAAGCTTTGCGCGAAATCTCCACAACCCGGGGAGAAGTTCCCGGTCGAAAAGGTTATCCCGGCTATCTTTATTCAGATCTTGCAGAGCTGTACGAACGCGCCGGAAAAATCAAAGGCTCAAAAGGTTCGATTACACAGATTCCTATTCTGACAATGCCAAATGATGATATATCCCACCCGATTCCTGACTTGACCGGTTACATCACCGAAGGTCAGATTGTAATGGACCGTGAAATGTCTCAGAAAGGAATGTATCCTCCTGTTGCAGGACTCCCCAGTCTTTCACGTCTTATGAAGGACGGAATCGGTGAAGGTATGACAAGGGACGACCACAAAGATGTTTCAAGTCAGCTTTTTGCTGCTTATTCAAAAGTAAAAAGCATCCGCAACCTGGCCGCAATCATCGGTGAAGAAGAATTGTCCGCTATGGACAAACAGTACCTGCGTTTCGGTGAAAAGTTTGAAAATGAATTCCTCACTCAGGATGAATTTGAAAACCGCACCATTGAAGAAACACTGGACATCGGATGGAAAATTCTTGCTTTGTTGCCAAGAAGCGAACTTTACCGAATCAATGCAAAACTGATTGACAAGTACATGCCCAAGGACACCGAGGAAGCATAAAAATGGCAAAACTCAATATTGCTCCGACAAAATCAAATCTTCTTTCCATAAAAGAGCAGCTTTCCGTTGCAGAAGACGGCTACGACCTGCTTGAACAGAAACGCGAGATTCTCGTTATGGAACTCATGCATATGGTGGAACAGGTCAAACAGTTGGAGCAGAAAATTGAGGCTACAGTGCAGACCGCTTATCCGGCACTGAAAAACATGCTTATGGCAGTCGGAGGAAATCAGGTTGAAAGAATCAGTCATGCTGTCAGCTACGATTTTGAAATGACTGAAAAACCTGTTACGGCGGCAGGTATGCAATTCAACACAATTGATGTAGAATTACCTAAGAGACAGTTGTTCTATTCGTTTATGGACTCTTATGCCGATACGGATGAAGTAATGGTTCACTTTTTTGAACTTCTTAAGCTTCTGACCCAAATGGCTTCAATCCGGACAATGGTCTGGCGTCTTGCAAACGAAGTAAAGAAAACTCAGCGCCGCGTCAATGCACTTGATAAAATGGTAATTCCGCAGACACGGGAAACCAAAGTCTACATCGAAAGTGTCCTTGAAGAGCGGGAGCGTGAAAATGTTTTCGTGCTTAAAAACTTGAAATCCAGGAGTGCAAAGAAAGAATGATCAAACCGCTTTTTCAGAAAGTGCTTGTTGTTGTAAACAGTTCAGACGCATCCATCAAAGCTGCTGAATACGGCATTCTGATGGCAAAGTTGTACCGTTGTTCTTTGAAAGCAGTTTATGTGGTCGATACTGCAACACTCAAACAACTGACGCTGAACAAATTCTTCATTTCGGAAGAAAGCCGGGAATATGAAGAAAGTTTGACTTCTGACGGTCAGCGTTATTTGCGTTATGTGGAAAGCCTGGCTGAAAAAAAAGGTGTCAAAATTGAAACGGAAATGAAAAAGGGCGCCGTATGGTCCGAAGTTGTAACAGCAGCAAGGGACATGAAGGCTGACCTGATTCTTCTTGGCGGATTTGACGGTGGAACCGGTGACAGACACGATGTTCTTTCAACCGCGTACCGTGAAATCATGGTAAATGCTGATTGTTCGGTTCTGATGGTCAGACAGCCCATGATAGAACAATTGTTCAAAATGGCCTGATTTTCAGGCAAATAAATATAAAGGAATATACTATGAGAATACTGATTCTTTCTTTCTTGAAAAGTGAAAATACAAAACACAACGAAATCCTCAAAAAACTTTCTACGGCAGCAGAAAGCAAGGGTCACGAAGTCCGGGTCCAGAACGGAATTACAGAACAGGATCAGATTCATCTGGCAATTTACGATTATATTGCAGTAGTTGTTCCGGCTTCTCCCCTTTTTGGTGCAAAAGTTCATCCAAAACTTCCGGAAGTTCTTTCACAGTGCGGAAACCCTGAAGGAAAAAAAGGTTGCGCCCTTGTTGTAAAAAGCGGATTCATGTCTCAGAAAATGGTGCGTGTAACCATGCGTGCAATGGAAAGAGAAGGCATGAAACTTGATTATTTTGAAGTAATCGAAAATGTTGATCACGCAGCTTACGTAGGCAAAAAAATAGGCTGATTCTGTGATTGATTATTACAAGATTCTCGGTGTTCCCCCGAACGCATCGGCGGCAGAAATAAAGCGTGCATACCGTACGAAAGCAAAACTTCTGCATCCGGATGTGGCAAAATCGGATACAACTGAAGAATTCAAACTGCTGACTCAAGCTTATGAGATTCTGTCGAATCTTCATCAGCGTTCTCTTTTTGATGAATCATTTTCTCACCACATGCGTTATGAACGGGGCAGCCGGAGTGAAGACACTTTTGATTATCGCACCTGGCTTATGGAACGCAACGATGACGAAAGCAAAGCAAAGCTGATTTTTTTTGACCTTATGCATAACCGGGAAGACGATGCTGTGGAGCTTTTCAAAAAAATGAACATTGAGCGCCCTTCTTTTTCTTTGAAATACTGGTTCACCCGCGAAAACTTCATGGATTACGGATTCATTCTGGCAGAAGAACTGGTTTTGCGCGGTGAATACTATGACGCTGTCCTGATTTTGGAACAGATCATCAAAATGGAATATACTTATGAATATTTCCGCCATTTTTTTCCGGAAGTCATGTCTTTGGCCAGACAGGTTATTATCCGTCAGCTTGGCGGAAGCATAAATCCTGAACTTGCCCTTGATGCCTGGGAACGGGCTCTGGACCTTGGTTTTGAAAAGAAAGATGAATCGCTGATTCTTCTGAAAATGGCAGAAACGTATCTTGCAATGGGCGATCTGAATACTGCGGCAATTTGTACACAGGAAGCTCTTCGTCTGGACCGGAGTGCAAAACTTTCTCCGGCTTTGCGTGCATTGACTTGAAGCATAATATTGGAGGCACAATATGATCCGTTTGAAAAATGAAAAGCAGATTGCAGGAATAAGGGAATCCTGCCACCTTTTGGCAAACTTATACAAGGAAATCATTCCTCAGGTTCAAGCCGGAATGTCAACAAAAGACATTGATGACATGGTTGTTGAATTCATTGTGCGCCATGGCGGAAAACCCGCTTGGTACGCAGAAGGCTTTGACGGGGCTGCATGCATTTCCGTAAACGATGAAGTCATTCACGGAATTCCTGACAAACGCCGCAAAATACACAATGGAGACTTGGTTTCTCTTGACATCGGAATTGACTTGAACGGCTATATCAGTGACTCGGCCACAACGCTGATGATCGGTTCCGTAAGCCCGGAAGCAAAAAAATTGTGCGATGTGACAAAAGAGTGTCTGAAAGCCGGAATCGCCGCATGCAAAGCCGGAAACCGGATTCGGGACATTGCAGACGCTGTGTCAAAAGTTGCATCGGCTGCAGGATTCGGAATTGTAAGCGATTTCTGCGGTCATGGAGTGGGACTTTCTGTACATGAAGATCCGTCAATTCCCAACATCTGGCTGGGAGGCGCGAATCCTCGCATTCAGCCGGGAATGGTGCTTGCAATTGAACCGATGATCAACATGGGAACAGGCGACGTGGAAGAACTGGATGACGGCTGGACAATTGTTACTGCTGACGGAAAACTTTCATGCCATGAAGAACACACTGTTGCAATTTTCAAAGACCATACGGAAGTTCTGACAGCCCGGGAATAGGGCTTTAAAAAGCAGGGTAAAAAAAAGACAAGGCATCGGGTTTTTCACAAAACTCAACGGCCTTGTCTTTTTTTTTGCACAAAGGGTGATTCCATTCCGCCCAGAAGGGCAAAGTTTCAGGAGATCCTTCGACTCCGCTCAGGATGACAAGCGGAAATCAATCAGGATGTCTAAAGTCTAAACGACCCTATTTGCGGTTCAGTTTGTATTTTCCGGTAGTAATCGTATGACCTTCATTATAAACGTCAAACCAGATTTCAGTTTTTCCGGTAAGATCAAGTTCTTTGTAGAATTCCTGAACATTTGTTACTTCATTGTCATTGACTGCAGTAATAATGTCGTAATTCTGAAGGCGCATTGCACTTGCAGGTGATTTTGACTGGATATTGGTTACGACAACACCTTTTACATCATTGTCAATCTTGAGCTGTTTGCGCACATCTTCCGTAAGTTCGGCAACAGAGAAACCGGGCCACAGTTTGCTGTTGTCAGATACATCCGTGTCCTTGCGGTTTTCAATTGTGGCGGTAAGGCTCATTTCTTTGCCGCCACGGATAACAGTAAAGGCTGCTTTTTCACCCACAGTAAGATCACCGACGTCAAGAACAAGCTGATCAACTGAGACAACATTCTTTCCGTTCAAAGCAATGATAAAGTCACCGGCCTGAAGTCCGCATTTATATGCAGGAGAATCCATGAACACGTTTGCTACAAAAGCACCTTTATGACCCTTGAGTCCCATGGTATCAAGATACTCATTCGTAAGAGAAGTCAGTGATGCACCAAGCCATCCGTAAGTTACTTTTCCGTCATTGATGAAGTCATCGATCGCTTTTTTGATGTTGTTGATCGGAATACTGAATCCCAGCCCCTGAGAACCGCCGGACTGAGAAGCAATCCATGTGTTGATTCCGATGATTTCTCCATAAATGTTTACGAGAGGTCCGCCTGAGTTACCCTGATTGATTGCCGCATCGGTCTGCAGAAAGTCGCTGATGTTTCCGATTGATGAACCGGAACGGCTTTTTGCACTGATGATTCCCTGAGAAACAGAAGAAGCATATCCCAGAGGAGTACCCATTGCAAAACAGATGTCACCAACCTGTACCGCGTCAGAATCACCAAGTTTTGCAACAGTAAGCGGTTCATCACTTTCAAAGGAAACCAGGGCAATGTCTTTGCGTTCATCAGAACCTACAAGTTTTCCTTCAAATTCAGTATTGTCATAAAGTTTGATTTTGATTGTGGAAGCGTCACCGGCAACATGTTCGTTTGTCAGAACGTAATAAGTGTTTCCAGTGCGGCGGACAATCACACCGGATCCCAAAGAATCCTGGGTGTATTCTCTTGTCTCGTCACCTCTGTTTCCGAAATCAAAGAAATAATAGAAAGGAAATCCGTAATCTCCGGAAGAAGTTGTCTGCTGAACTACCTGAGTAACATCAACTTCTACAACGCTCGGAAGAACATTTCCGGAGACAGTGCGGAATGCGCTCTGAAGAGCCTCAACTACAGAAAGTGCTTCCTCTGACATTGAATAAGCCGGACTTGACTCCGCGTAAACTGTGTTTGCACCAGTCTTTGAAGAAGAAACAGTGCCTACGCATGAAAAAGAAAAAAGCAGAAATGCAACAGCCGCTACTCCGGCAACAGAAAGCAGACCTTTTACAAATGATTTCATAACAAACTCCTATTAAAACCCCGCGTTAGCGGCGAGCCACGGATGGCGAGAATCCAAATTTGTGGATGCAACGCAGCAACAAACTTGAATGAAAAAAATTACACGGACGTAATTTTTATCATGCCTCCTATTAAAACCCCGCGTTAGCGGCGAGCCACGGATGGCGAGAATCCAAGTTTGTGGATGCAACGCAGCAACAAACTTGAATGATAAAAATTTCACGGACGTAATTTTTATCATGCCTCCTATTAAAAAAATCTGTTTTGTATAGATAAAAAGCCAGTAACAGAACATAAGATTCCGGATTGGCTTTTTGTCATCTTTTGGAAGTGAATTTTACATTCACATCATTGAAAGAACCTTAAAGCTGGTTCTTTCAACACCATAATATAGTAAATTTCCGACAGTTCGTGTCAGTTTTTTTCTGAAAAAAACTTATTCCGCATCTCCCTATTTCATTATTCCCTGAATACCATTAAACTTGTAAGTCAGAAACACAATTGAATCATTCATCTCTGAAAAATCATGTTCCGAAGTGTACGAATCATTTCTTATTAATTCGTACAGCCTGATTTGGAATTGCCGGAGATGACAAAAATCATGCATGAACAAATATGCATACCTGATACAGACAGAGGATTTTACTTATGAAAAACACTTTTTTGGATTATGGTTACACGGAAATTGAAGTAGAAAACCGTGTGAATGACACTTTCGAAGCGATTTTTGAAGGAATGGACCGTTTTTACTTTGAAGGGCTCCGAGACACCGGCTATTTTATGGACACAGGCAACTGTGATGCCCGTACCGAAGGAATTTCCTATGCAATGATGATGTGCGTCATGATGGACAGACAGGACTATTTTGACAGACTTTGGAAATTCGCCATGGAATTCATGTATATGGAAGAAGGTCCTTTCAAAGGATATTTCGCCTGGTCCGTGGCTCCTGACGGGAAGAAGAACTCTTTCGGACCGGCACCGGACGGAGAAGAATTCTTTGCAATGTCACTGATTTTTGCCTCAAAAAAATGGGGAAACAAAGACGGAATTTATGAATACTCCGCATGGGCTCAGAAAATTCTCCACACAATGGTTCATCACCAGCTGCCCATGTTCAACAGGGAAAATCACCTGGTACTTTTTGTTCCCGCCTGCAGATTCAGCGATCCTTCCTATCATCTGATGCATTTTTACAGAGCGTTTGCAGATTTTTTGCATGGCAAAAGGGATGTGGACGCATTTTTCTGGGAAAAAGCAGAAAAAGCAAGCCGCGATTATCTTGTAAAAGCCTGTGACCCGAAAACCGGAATGAGTCCTGAATACGGAACCTTTGAAGGAAAACCCGAAAAATTCGGACCGCCGGAAGGACACGGGGATTTTTATTCAGATGCATACAGAACCGGTGCAAATATCGGACTTGATGCTCTCTGGTGCGGAAAAAACGCTGCTCTTTCTGAAATTGCAGACAATCTTGTTTCATATTTTGCAGACATTGATCCCGCTGATTACAGAAAATATCATGTTGACGGTAAACCGACAGAAGAAAAAGCACTTCACCCTGTAGCTCTGCTTTCAACACTTGCCCAGACAACCCTTGCATGCACGGAAAAAGCTTCTGATGCTGCTGAAAAAATTGTCCGCCGTTTTTGGGAAACCCCACTCAGAAAAGGTGAGCGCCGTTATTACGACAACTGTCTTTACATGTTTGCAATGCTTGCTCTCAGCGGAAAATACGAATTTCTGCCCCACGGAGAAAGACCCGATTTTGATGATTTTCCGGTACCTTTGTGATTTTCCGGTGACTTGTTGATTTGGTTTATTTGTTTTACTATTCAGATATGAAACCAATTCTTTTAGTTCTGGCTGCCGGAATGGGCAGCCGTTATGGCGGAGTAAAACAGATTGAGGCAGTTGGCCTCAACAATGAATGCCTCCTGGATTTTGCAACCTACGACGCAAAAGAATGCGGATACAAAAAAGTTGTGTTCATCATCAGAAAAGACATTGAAAAAGATTTTCGCGAACGGATTTTTGACAATGTCTCAAAGAATTTTGATGCGGAATACGTTTTTCAAAGCAATGACAGTCTTCTGACAGATGCTCAGAAAGCTGCTTCTGCAGGACGCACAAAACCCTGGGGCACAACACATGCAGTTCTCTGCGCTGAAAAACTGATTGATGCGCCCTTTGCGGTAATCAATTCTGATGATTATTACGGTCGGGAAGCCCTTGCTACTTTGGGAAAATACTTGGAATCAATTTCCAACGAGTCCACTGAGCATGCAATGGTCGGATATGTCCTCAAAAACACCATGAGCCGAAGCGGTTCCGTAAGCCGCGGAGTGTGCACAGTTCAGAATGACAAACTTTCTTCTATAGAAGAAAACCTGAAGATTTATTATGAAGGCGAAAAAATCATCAGTGAGAAGGCGGACGGTTCGAAGGTTGTTTTTTCAGGTGATGAATGGGTAAGCATGAATCTCTTCGGTTTTTCACCTAAAGCTTTTGAACATTTCCACACTTACTGGGATCAGTTCATGACAAAAAACGCTTCGGCTCCAAAAGCAGAGGCAATTCTTTCTGCAACAACCGGTGACATGATAGAAAAAGGTGCCGGACAGCTGAAGTTTTTTACAACAGCAGAAAGCTGGTTCGGAATGACTTATCCGGAAGACAGGGCTGAAGTAAGAAAACAGATTGCGGAAAAAATCACCCAGGGCTACTACCCTTCAAAACTTTGGCACTGAGACTTTCTATAGTCGCAAAACTCTTTTTTTTCGGGGATTCCATACTTGTCTTTACCCTTAAAAAAAGATATATTTTTAACGATTGCGCGGGATGAATTTTTTTTGCCGGCGCATGACAAGGAGTTATTGTTATGACACTTAATGACATTAAACACCCAAAAATCAAAGCTTGGGTTGAAGAATGTATCGCAATGTGTGAACCTGATGAGGTATATGTTTGCGACGGATCTCAGGCAGAATACGACCGCTTGATGAAGAAATGCGTTGACGCCGGTCTCGCTACTCCTCTGACAAAAAAAGAGAACAGCTTCCTGTTCCGCTCACTGCCCTCTGACGTTGCACGTGTTGAATCACGCACTTTCATTTCTTCTGTAAAAGAAGAAGATGCAGGTCCTACAAACCACTGGATTGATCCTGTTGAACTGAAAGCAACAATGAAAGGTCTTTACAAAGGCTGTATGCACGGACGTACAATGTACGTCATTCCTTTCTGCATGGGACCTCTGGGATCAAACATCTCCAAAAACGGTATCGAAATCACAGACTCTGAATACGTTGTTCTGAACATGGACATCATGACACGTGCAGGTTCAAAAGTTCTTGATCTGCTCGGAACAGACGGTGAATTCGTTCCTTGTCTCCATTCAGTAGGTAAACCTCTTAACAATGGTGAAAAAGACAACGGAGTTTGGCCCTGTGCTGACGTTGAACACAAATACATTTCACAGTTCCCTGACGAAGGACTCATCTGGTCATACGGATCAGGTTACGGTGGAAACGCTCTTCTTGGTAAAAAATGTTTCGCACTCCGCATTGCAACTGTTCTGGCCCGCAAAGAAGGCTGGCTGGCAGAGCACATGCTCATCCTGAAACTTACTAACCCCAAAGGCGAAGTAAAATATGTAACAGGTGCTTTCCCCTCAGCTTGTGGAAAAACAAACCTGGCTATGCTTATTCCTACTATCCCCGGATGGAAAGTTGAGACAGTCGGTGACGACATTGCATGGATGAAATTCGGTGAAGACGGACGCCTTTATGCTATCAACCCCGAAGCAGGTTTCTTCGGTGTTGCTCCCGGAACATCAGCTGAATCAAACAAGAACGCTCTTATTTCTGCAGAAAAGAACACAATTTATACAAACTGTGCTCTTACAGAAGACGGAGACGTTTGGTGGGAAGGAATCGGTTATCCTGCAACAGGAAAACTGGTTGACTGGAAAGGCAACACACGTGACGCTCTTCCCAAAGACAAAGCTCCTAAGGGCGAAGAAATGGCACACCCCAACGCACGCTTTACAGCACCTGCAGGTCAGTGTCCTTGTATCGCATCTGACTGGGAAGATCCCAAAGGTGTACCGATCAGCGCAATTCTCTTCGGTGGACGCCGCCCCTCAACTGTACCTCTCGTACACCAGAGCCGCAACTGGAACCACGGTGTATTCCTCGGTTCTATCGTAGGTTCAGAAATCACAGCTGCTTCTACAATCAATGCTGCTGAAGTCGGAAAAATCCGCCGTGACCCCTTCGCTATCCTGCCTTTCTGCGGATACAACATGGGTGACTACTTCCAGCACTGGATCAACGTTGGAGCATCTGCAAAAGATCAGGACAAACTGCCCAAGATCTTCTACGTTAACTGGTTCCGCAAAGACGAGAACAATGCAGATCTGCCCGGCGGATTCATGTGGCCCGGATACGGTGACAACTCACGCGTTCTGGCTTGGATCTTCGACCGCTGTAACGGTGTTGAAAACTATGTTGACACACCCATCGGATTTATGCCCGCTGAAGGTGCTCTCAACACAGAAGGTCTTGCAGACTACTACAAGAAAACACTGCCTGAAATCCTCAAAGTTGATGTTGAAGGATGGAAGAAAGAGATCAAAGACATCCGTGAGAACCACTATCCCAAGTTCGGTTCACACCTGCCCAAAGAACTCACAGCTTGTTTGGATGACCTGGAAGCACGTCTTTCAAAATAAGTTGATTGCGTAACCGAAAGGTTGCAGCAGAAGCCGCCCGGAAACGGGCGGTTTTTTTTTGCTTTGTTTAAAAAAAAAATCCCCCGAAGCGGGATGCACCGGAGGATTGTCTGCAAATTCAGTATTTAAGAATCAGAATGAAAAAGTTTCTACCATGTAGCGGATGGAAGGTCCGTTTGTGTCCTGCATTGTTTTTTCAATCAGAATTACGAATTTTGTGCCTGTAGAATCAGTAATGATTTTGTCGATTCTGTAGGAATTAACATTCTGACGTTTTACAGAAGGAGAACCAACAACTTTTTTTGCAAGCACATCACCGTTTTTGTTGCGTTTCTCCACTGCAATGTAAAATGAAGACAGAGTGTTTTTTCCGCTTCCTTCAATGAAAGGAATGACGGTAAATGAATAAGTTACAGGGCTGTCCAAAGTTGAATGTTCATAGTCTGTAACGATTACCGGTTCTGTTGCTTTTTTTGCGGCATCAATGCGGAGATAAAGCGTGTCAAAAATTGTTGCGGGTGTTGCCTGATATGAATCAATTACTGCCTGATTTTTTGACTTGAGGCTCTGATAAAGTCCATATCCGCTTTTGCCCTTTGTTGCATCGGAATCAGGTGTCTTGAAAACTGCGGAGTTGACAAAAACATTTTTTGCAATGTCTACAGTATAGATTTCTGCATAGCCGCAGAAACTTGAGTCCGTGGTTCCGTAAGTTCCGAAAAGATAATATTTGCCGTCCTTGGAAATGCCGATATCTTCAAACGCTGCAACATCCCCTGCAAAAACAAGTGCAGAACAAAGCAGAGCAAAAATCACAACAAAAAATTTTCTCATACAAATACCGCCTGTAAAAATGGAACCGTCCGGGAGACAGCCCTACTCTTTCCTTTTGATTGTCGGAATTTGGCAGCAATGCATTAGTGTTTTTTTCACGTGGCATGCTCTCAAGACATTTCCATACAGAATCAGTCTGCCTGAGTCATTGTAGGACTTATCAGGCCCGGACAGCCGAAATCCAGATTGAACTGTTTTTCTGCAGCCACGGTACTTGGCGGTCCGTGTCCGGGCATAAGAACCGTATCATCCTGCTGGGAAAGGATTTTTGCCTGAATGTTGGAAATCAGAGTCCGTTTTGCATAACTTGTATTGGTATCTCCGGTTTTTCCTGCGGTAATGGAATCTCCGGTGAAAATGACTTTTCCGATTTTGTAGCACATGGAATCGCTGGAATGGCCGGGAACAGACATGAACCCGACGGTAAAGCCTGCCATTTTGATTACACCGTCATCTTTCAGGACAATGGTATCACTTCCTGCAACTTCGTAATCTGCTGCATAGATTTTTGGTGAATAAATTTTCCGCAATGTTGTAAGACCGCGGGAATGACTTCCGTGATTGTGAGTAATCAGTACAGCCTTTATGTCAAAATGATTTTTTTCTATCAGCTGGATCATGGGTTTTGTTACTTTGCCCGGATCCACAATGATTGCTTCATTGCACTGCTCATTTGCAACAATGTAGCAGTTGGAAAATCCGTCAATATTCATGAAAAAATAAATCTTCACAGTTCCTCCCGAAAATCACTCTGGTTTGGCAGCATTTGAAGAATCAGCCTTCTTTCTGGCTTCATCCGATTCAATGTCCAGCGAAAACATTGCTTCCCTTGTATTGGAAAGGTTGAAGGAAACGTTTTCCCGCTTGATTTCAAGAAAATTCGCCTTTTTTATGTTGCAGTTTCTGAATGATGTGTCGGAAAGTTCTGCACGGATAAAACGTGAATTGTACAGGTCCGAATCGTCAAAAGAAGACTGAACTGATTTTATTCCGCAAAAATTGTTGTGAATCAGGTCCGAATCGGTAAAAAGCACATGAGAAAAAGCTGCACCTGCAAAAGAAGTGAACTGGAAATTGGATTTGATCAGGTTGCAGTCGGAAAAAACGGCAAAGTCAAAAGAGGAAATTCGTGAACGGAAATTTTCCGAGTGGATGTTGCTGAAAATGCACTGCTGGAAATTGCAGCCGTAAAACTTTTTGCCGGTAAAATCCAGATCAGCGATGTGAATGTTCGGAGCGCAAAGTCCCACGATTTTGTCATGATTTTTGATATAATCAATTACACGGGCAGAAAATTCCTGTTTGTCTGCAATATGATCAATGCAGTAATGATCACCTTTGACAAGAGAATCGGGAACAATTTCTCCGTTATCATCAAAAACAGTTACTGCAACTTTTCCGCAACCGCTGTGTGAACAAGTATCTAAAGAAAACATGGATTAATGGTATGGCATTGTGCGCCTTTAGTCAAATAAGCTGATGATTCCGCCGTAAGGAATTGAAAGATTGTCTGCAAGTGTTCTGTATTCTTTTTCCTGTTCCGGTGCGGCTGCCGTAAAGAACAGGGAAAGATTGTCATTCATGTCTGATTTTTCCGAAGGCCGGTGAATCCGGAGAGCCTGTTTTGCAACACCGTCGCGGCTGTCTATTACTTTTACGGCGGATCCCATGGCTTTCTGCACATCCGAGGCAATATGGGTAAAATGTGTGCAACCCAAAATGACTGTATCCACATCAGCCTCACGAAAAAATTCTGCCGCAGGAGCCACAGCAAGCTGTCTTTCTTTTTCTGTTGCGGTAAAAAGTTTTTTTTCTACAAAAGCAATAAGATCCGGGTCTCCGCGTCTTACAACAGTGCAGTCACTCGCAAAATTCTGAATAAGCTTCTGTGTGTACGGATTGTTCACCGACTGATTTGTTGCAAGAAGCCCGATTTTTTTGTTGCGGGTGACAGATGCTGCAAGTTTGATTGCAGGAACAGTGCCCACAAAAGGCAGTTCAGGGAAACGGCCGCGGAGGAATTCCAGAGCGGCAACAGACATTGTATTGCATGCAATTACAACGGCTTTTGGATGAAAATGTCTTTCTGCACACTGAACCAGTATTTCCGCATTGTGCTGAATCTGATTCTGTGTCTGTTCTCCGTAGGGAAAATGAGCCGTGTCACCGATGTACATGCAGCGGGCATCAGGACACTTTCGGGCGAGATCAAGCATGTAAGGAATTCCGCCCGTGCCGGAATCCAGAAAAACAAAATCAACGGAAGACATTATGTTCAGTCACCGAAAAGGCTGTTGAAGGCCTGACGGGCGGCCGCAGCTTTGTCTTGAGCGGAACTGCTTCCGGAACCGGATCCGCCGGATTTGCCCGCATCAGCATTCAGTCTGAAAAAACCGCAGAAGTTGGCGCGTTCTTTGTCGGTTACAAGTTCGTCTACAGATTCATGACAATCATAATGACTGCCGGGCTCATAAAAAGTGCAGTTTCTGCAGGAACGCACATCTGCCCCGCAGGAAGGACATACATCACTGCGGCTTACAACGCCAGTAAAATCAAGAGTTTTTCCACATTTCCAACACATAGTCACATTCTGCCTGAAAAAGAAAAATCAGTCTACAATAATTACGGAAGCCATCCGTCCGTCCGGTGTATAAACTTTGTGAGGATTCGTAGTGTCCACCATGGAATTCATTCCGGTATAATATGCGTAATACCAGGTGCCGCTGGGCAAAGGCAGAGCAAGTTCATAGCGTCCGGGATAGATTTCCTGAAGATAGTAGATGAATGAATCCCAGTTGGTGAAATTTCCGCCAAGTCTTATGCGCTTGCCGCTTTCACCTTCATAGACAAATTTTACCACATGGTTGTCTTCAATCTGGGTTTTGAATTCTACAGGCCGGTCCACTGCAAGAGTTGAAAAATAAGTGCCGCTTTCAAAATCGAATTCTTTTTGCGGATTGTTTTTGTCTGTTGTCCAAAGACCGTCAATGACCATGCGGTACGAAATCTTGGAACAGTTTTCAGGAATCGGAAGAATGTAGAAAAGCACGGAAGCAAGTTCTTCGTACAGATAGTCATAGGAAACAAGTTTTTCCAAAGGATGGATTGTTGCAAAGTCCTCGAATTCAAAGGCAATGCCTACATAACGGTGATCCGTTGCAGCGGTGAAAACTGCGTAATCGCCGGAAACGTAAGGCGGTACCACAGTCTGAATACCGGTGATTATGCGGTCAATGGTGTACTGATCGTCATATTCAGGAAAAGTGAGTTCTTGTGCATTTGCGCCTGAAATTCCTGCAAAAATCAGCAGCAGAAAAATCAATGGATAAATTTTTGTTTTCATGGTCGTGTTTTCTTAATCGGACAACGGGGAGTTTTTCTAAAGACATTTATTCATTTTCCGAAAATATGAATGAAACAATTTGATTGCAAATACTTTCCTATTATTGTAAAGGATTGTCATATATCTGTTAGTAAGGTAAACTGAAAGAAATGCCCGGACTGAACCAACTAAAAAAATTTACTGAAGAAATTACACTCATCGGAAACGAGCCTGCAAGACGTCAGCAGAAGCATGAAATCATGCCTAAAGTCAGTTTACCGGCAAACGCTTCCATTGCAGACGATTCTGATGATTTTGTATTCGGGCTTCCTCAGAACAACGGCGGATCAACTGCTTCTTCATCAGGTGGCGGTTCCAAAGCCGCTTCTGTTTCCGCACCTACAGAAGATGTTGACATTGATGCACTTTTGAGCGGAATTGCTGCAGAATCCGCTTCATCCGGAGATTCTTCTTCCGGTGATGATTTTGATCTTGACGCAATTCTGGCAGAAGTCCGGGGCGAAACGGAACCAAAACCGGCACCCCAACAAGCTGCACAGGCAGCTCCTTCTGCAAAACCGGCAGCAGGTGTTCCCGCTGCTTCAGCTTCACAGGCACCATCGGCCCCAGTTCCGGACAATACGGCTTTTGACATTCCCGGTCTTGATGACATTTTCAATGATTCCCTTGATTCTTTCAGTCCTGATGCGTTGGCAGCTTTCAATGACCAGCCTGCGGATGACATTCCCGAACTTGAAGAAATTGAAGAACTGGAAGAAGCAGAAGAACTGGTTCCGGAGGCAGACACAGCTGATCAGGATTTACCCGGCTTTGGAGAAGTTCCGGATTTTGATTTCGGTTCTGACCAGGGCAGTTTTGATGCAGAAAACAGCAGTGACGGTTCTGATGTAAATGCACTTTTGGGCGGTCTGGATTCACTTTTTGATGATGTTCCCACTGCAGAAGACCTGACAGACACATCCGACGTAGATTCACTTCTGAACGATGATTTTTCACCGGAAACCGGCAGTGACACAGCTTCTGACACTGATTTTGACTTTTCCGGCATTACGGATTTTGCAGTTCCGGACGAACCAGCCGAAGTTACTTCTGATGTTTCTGACCTTTCGGGTGACTTTGATCTGCCAGCTGATGACACAATCGGTACAATTCCTGACATTGCAGATGTTGCGGACATAAGCGATATTGCAGACAGCAGTGATATAAGTGACGTCCCGGACATGACGGACATCGGGGATTTTTCAGACATTCCCGATGCAGAAGAACTGGAAGACATTTCTGACGAAGCCGAGCCCAGTCAGCCGGCCAAAAAGTTTTCATTCCATGTTGACCCGGACTTGAAAGAAGGAGACTTTGAACTTCCGCCAATGGACATGTTCCCGGAAGCGGAAGCAGACTCCGGTGCAGAAAACGGTACTGATGATTTTGCACTTCCTGACGGAGACTTTTCCGGCGGCGAACTGGACATGACTCCTACCGGCTTTGAAGACAGTACCGATTTTTCAGCAGAAGTTCCGGATTTTGACACAAGCAGTTTTTCTGCTGATTCAGCGGACACAGAACAAGACACAGGGCTTTCTGATTTGGACAGCTCCGGTTTTGACATGAACGCAGACTTTGCTGGCAGCACAGGCGAACTTGACCTGACAGGAGATTTCGGCGCTGAAACAGCCGACGGTTCTTCTGATTTTGACCTTCCGGACATTACTGATTCCAGCTCTGATGATTCTTTTGACATGCCGGATTCATTCGGAAACACTGAAAGTTCCCCTGACTTTTCAGCCGGAACAGATGAATTTGACACGGCGGGACTTGATTCCTTTGACTTCAATCTTCCGGAAGGAGCCGGAGACGGGGACGGATTTGAATCCATTGACAACAGCAGTATGGCCTCTGGAGACGATTTTTCTGCCGGGGCAACAGACGACAATGATTTTTCAATTCCGGGCTATTCCGATTTTGAACTTGACGAACCTTTTGTTCCTCAGGAACAGGCTTCTCCCAAAACAACAGCATCTTCTTCCGGCGGAAAAGGCAAAGGCAAGAAAACCGAACCGCTCAAAACAGAACTGACGGAAGAAGAATACAAACAGTTCCGCGACAATCTTAATTATTATCCGCTGAACCTTCGCATTGCAATTCAGGAACTGATCGTCGGAAACGAATTCAGTGATGAAGTCACCCTGGAAGTGATAAACAAAGTTCTGAAACGTGTGCCGGCACGTCAGCTGGCCACTCATGCGGAAAAAATTCTGGACAAATCAATTCCGGTTCCTGCAAATTACGAAAAGCGCACTGCACAGGAATACGAATCCTACAAACAGTCCTTTGAATATCACCTTAAAAACAGAATCATTCCTTTTACTCTGGCAGGACTTGCATCCCTTCTTGTTCTTGGAATCTTCATTTTCCTGATTGCACGTTTTGTTGTCCGCCCGGTAAAAGCCGAACTCCTTTACAAGGAAGGATACACACTGATTGAAAACGGCCTTTATCAGCAGTCGGAGTACAGATTCAACGAAGCCATAACTTACAAGGCAAAGAAAAGCTGGTATTACAAGTATGCCCGCGCATATCAGGAAAAAAGACAGTACGAACGTTCGGCAAACATGTTCGAGAGGCTTCTCAAACGTTACAATTACGAAAAACAGGCCGGAATCGAATATGCGCAGATGGAACTGAATGATCTTGCAAACTATGAGCGTGCTGAAACAGTTACAAAACGCTATGTTCTGGATTATCATATCAATGACAAGGATGCAATTCTTCTTTTGGGCGACATTTACCTTGAATGGGCAACAGCAACGGAAGATCCTGAACTTTATGACAAAGCAAGAACACAGTATGCCACTCTGATGAATATTTACGGACAGTCGGATCTGTACCTTTCTCGGATGATGCGCTATTTCATCAGGACTGACAACATACGGGAAGTTCTGCCTCTCAAAAACTATTTCTATCCGAAGATGACGGCAAAGAAAAATCCTCTTGAAGCACAGGATCTTGTGGATTTGAGCGGATATCTGATGGAAAAACTTTACGGTGAACTGCCTGCAAAAGATGAATTTCTCCGCAATTC
The DNA here is from genome assembly GCA_024402435.1 of Treponemataceae bacterium. GTDB lineage: Bacteria > Spirochaetota > Spirochaetia > Treponematales > Treponemataceae > Treponema_I. The sequence goes on along the minus strand of JAKSTU010000005.1, from coordinate 51,950 downwards.
CATTGAAGACGTGCGTGATCTTCTTGAAAAGGCAGTAAAAGCAGCGCCTGAAATGCCGGAATCTGTGTACAACTACGGACGCTATTTTGTTGAAACCGGCAATGAGAATGCAGCGAAAAACATTCTGACACGGGCTTTGGAGTATTTTGACAATGCTACCGTAATGACAAAGCCAAGAATTCTCCGCCACATTGATACATACCGAATTCTCGGGGAACTGCACACAGCTGATCAGGAATATGTTCAGGCTGAAGAAATGTATACTGAGGGTCTTGAACTTTTTGCCCGTGAACAGCAGTACAGCGGTTTGGCAACCAACGAAAAAATCGGAAAACTTTACTCTGACCAGGGTGACCTGGACTATTTCATCTCAAATGATCTGGACAGTGCTTATTCAAACTACAGCAACGCACTGAAGAATCTTTACGACACGCCTTCCATCCATTACCGTCTGGGTTACATTGAGTACGCAAAAGGCAACTACAGTGATGCAATGAATTCTTTCATCAGGACATTGCAGGACCGGCCTTCAGAAGAAAACACCCTTTATGCGCTGGCAAATACGCTTGCAATACGCAACAGCAACGAAGCTTCTCAAAGCTATTACGAACTGCTCCTTGAAACACTGGATCTCCAGCGTGTTCAGGCCGGTGTTCTTTATCCGCAGGTTGATGACGAACACGGTGATTTGGTGGATCTATACATGAAAGCGGCAAACAATCTGGCTGTTGTACAGTACAGAAGCGCTCTGCAGAACGGAAATTCATCGCTCAATGCAAAAGCAATGGTCAATCTGCAGGAATCCATCCGTGCTTGGGATGCGCTTACCAGAAATCAGAATACTATGATCCGTCTGGGCGGTACGAACCTTGCAGAACAGAACCTGCGTTACATTACAGTGCCCAACAGCAGATACAGTCCTGAGATTTACACCCAATTGCCGCGTATTCTGAGTGACGAACAGATGCTGACACAGTCTTCCATCAAGTAATCAGCTTGTAACGAACATCAGAAGGATTTGTTTTTTGGAAAAAGACGGAGTTTTAAGACAGAAAATGCTGAATGACTTGAAAAAAGAAATTTTCCGAAAATCAATTCATCTTTGTGCAGGTTTTGTACCCTTTTTTCTTGCACATTTTTTTGTATTTACAATAACAGCCCTTTCTTCAGTGGCCGTTCTGTACATTGTCTGCGAATTTCTCCGTCTCAAAGGTATTCGTGTTCCCCTGATTTCTGCAGTTACTGAAACTGCCGCAAGAAAAAGAGACGACGGACGTTTTGTTCTTGGACCTGTAATGCTTGTTTTGGGAATTCTTGCAACTGCCCTGATTTTTCAACCTGTTCCGGCAAGCATCGGAATTTACGCACTTGCATTCGGTGATGGTTTTGCAAGTCTTGCAGGAAAACTTTTCGGGAAACACAAACTTTGCTGCAAAAAAATCACCTGCGGAAAAACCGTTGAAGGAAGTTTGGCATGTTTTCTTGCAGTTTTTATTTCATCCTTTGCAGTGACAAAAAAAATCACAGTTTCTCTTGTACTGGCTGTTGTTGCAACATTGATAGAAGTTCTGCCCCTCAAAGACTTTGACAACCTCATAATCCCGGTGACAATCGCCTTCTGTTCACATTTTCTGCTGACTTTCTGACTATTGCCACAAATAATAGGAATGCAGTGCCCGAAGATACAACGCTGTACCGCCTGACAGAAGAACAATGCCAAGACCGAGCAGAACAGGTGAATCAGAATAAGCAAGAAGCCAATAACCGGAATAAAGTGTCAGAAATGCAAAAGCACGTTTTCCTTTTTTGTAAATCAATCCGGAAACAAGTGCAGTAATAGAAGATAAAATCACGATTATCGTAAACGTGCGGTTGTATCCTATGGAAATCATTGCATAAGATTTTACAGTTCCTGTATTAAGCGGGACAATTCCGGAAAAAAGCAGAGACACTCCCAGAATTACAAGAAGTGTTTTGTCGCAGTCCTGAACCTGTGTTTCTTCATTGGTAAGCATGGCAAACAAAAATGCAAGCAGCGAAAAAACACGTCCGCTGTAGACCGCGCGGCCGATATAGTTCAAAAAAACGGAATAACCGTCCCAAAGATTGAAGAGAAAAATCAGAATGCGGAAAAGTTCGCAGAATGATCCGGCCACAAAAGCTGCAAAGTAGAAAATTTCCGGCGAATGAGTTTTTTCGAAATGAAAAAAAATACTGAATAAGGACACAGGAACAAAAATTGCAACGTAGGAAATGCCTGCAATTCCCCAAATGTAGGAAAAATCCGGCAGTTCCGGCTTGTTTCCGAAAAAAAACAGAAGCAGCAAAGCAGCAACAACACTTACAATATAGAAAATTACAATTGCAAGGCTGATTTTTATAATCCGATTTCTGGAATTCAGAGTCATGAAAAAAGCATACAGCGGTAAGGTCAAAAACTCAAGTGCAATTCACGGGGACTCAGAATTCCGTCAGGTCTTTCTTGTATAACACGCTCAAAAAGAGTAAAATACGGAAGATTTTTCTGTACGATTTAAAACGTGCAAGAACTTAGAAAAAGGACGACAGTATGAAAGGCATTGAATTGGAAAAAGCTTACAATCCGGCGGATTTTGAAGACCGCATTTACAACGAATGGGAAACCAAAGGCTATTTTAAACCGGCCAGCGACGCAGATTCTCCCGTTCACACAGAAGGCAAAAAATCAAGTTCATACACAGTCGTCATTCCCCCTCCAAATGTTACAGGCGTGCTCCACATGGGACACGGACTGAACAATACACTTCAGGACATTGTTGTGCGTTATCACCGCATGAAGGGTGACGACACGCTCTGGCTGCCCGGAACAGACCATGCAGGAATTGCAACACAGAACGTTGTTGAGCGCCGTCTCAAGAAAGAAGGACTTCGCCGACAGGATCTGGGTCGTGACAAATTCCTTGAACGCACTTGGGAAGTAAAAAACGAGCATCACGCAATCATTACAAAACAGCAGCGCAAATTGGGCAACAGCGTAGACTGGACCCGTGAGCGCTTTACAATGGATGAAGGTTTAAGCAAGGCAGTACGCAATGTTTTTGTTACTCTTTACGAACGTGACCTGATCTACAAAGGAAACTATCTTGTAAACTGGTGTCCTTCATGCGGAACTGCTCTTGCAGATGACGAAGTTGAACATGAGGATACACCCGGTGCAATGTACCATATGTACTACGAAATTGCCGACGGTTCATCAATCCCCGATGTTACACTGGAAGACGGAACAGTTTTTCAGGGCGGGAACCGCATCGAGATTGCAACAACACGTCCGGAAACACTTTTCGGTGATACGGCAATTGCAGTTCATCCAGAGGACCCCCGCTACAAAGCACTGGTCGGGAAAAGTGTTAAGCTTGCTCTGACAGACAAAATCATTCCGGTTGTTGCAGACAGCTATGTTGACCGCGCTTTCGGAACCGGTGTCGTAAAAATCACTCCTGCACACGATCCCAACGACTGGGAAGTCGGAAAACGTCACGATCTGCCCGTAATCAACGTGCTCAACCCTGACGGAACACTCAACGAAAATGTTCCTGAAAAATACCGTGGCATGAGCTGCAAAGACGCACGTCCTCTTGTAATTGAAGATTTGAAAGCATGCGGACTTTACAAAGAAGAAGAAAAAATCACTCACCCGGTAGGACATTGTTACCGTTGTCACACAGTTGTTGAGCCTTATTTGAGCGAACAGTGGTTCGTACGCATGAAGCCCCTTGCTGACAAAGCACTCAAAGCATGGCGCGACGGCGAAATCGTATTCTATCCCCGCAAATGGGAAAACACATATCAGCGTTGGCTTGAAAACATCCGCGACTGGTGTATCAGCCGCCAGCTCTGGTGGGGACACCGCATTCCGGTGTGGTACTGCGAAGACTGCGGAGAAATGATTGTAAGCCGGGAAGATCCCTGCTGCTGTCCGAAATGCGGTGCAAAAGCTGACAAACTGAAACAGGATCCTGATGTTCTTGATACATGGTTCAGTTCCTGGCTTTGGCCTTTCAGTACACTTGGATGGCCTGAAAACACTTCTGATGTTCAGCACTTCTACCCCACTACGGCACTGGTTACCGCCTATGACATCATCTTCTTCTGGGTAAGCCGCATGATTATGGCCGGTCTGGAATTTACAGGAAAAGCACCTTTCCGCGACATTTACATTCATGGTCTGGTACGCGACAAACAGGGCCGCAAAATGAGCAAATCTTTGGGCAACGGAATGGATCCGCTTGAACTGATTGAGCAGTACGGCTCCGATGCTGTCAAATATACTCTTGGATTCATGTGTGCTCAGGGACAGGACGTTCTTGTAGACAAAGACTCTTTCAAACTTGGAAGCCGTTTTGCAAACAAAATCTGGAACGCAAGCCGTTATCTTCTTGGCAACCTTGAAGGCCGCACACTCAAACCCGTTACTCAGAATGATCTGACAGAGCTGGACAAATGGATTTATGCACGTCTTGACAATTGTGCCCAGACAGTACGCGCAGCCCTTGACGGTTACCGCTACAATGACGGTGCACAGGCACTCTACGAGTTCTTCTGGACTGAATTCTGTGACTGGTATGTTGAAGCAACAAAACTTTCATTCAAGAACGGTGATGATGCGGAAAAAGACAGAGCAGCAAGTGTTCTCATGAACATTCTGGAAGAAAGCCTCCGTCTGCTCCACCCTTATCTGCCTTTTGTAACAGAAGAGATTTATCAGAAACTTCCTCTTGCAGAAATTGCAGAAAGCCGCAGAACTGCCGGAGACAAAGCTGTTTGTCCTTCTTTGTATACAGGAATGCTGATTGCAGCACCTTATCCTGAAGTTCTTGACTGGAGAAAAGACGAGACAGTTTCCAAACGTTTTGAAACACTTCAGGAACTTGTACGCCAGGTTCGTGCTCTCCGTGCAGAATGCGGTATTGACCCGGCAAACAAAATCAACATTGCACTGGTTATTTCTGCCGGTAGTCCTGCAGAAGTCTGCCGCGAAAAAACTGACATAATCAAGCTGCTGGCCGGTCTTGCAGAAATCGAGTTCGTAGAAAGCAAACCAGCCGGTGCAATCGGAACAGTGGGAACCGGTTTTGAAGCCTTTATCCTGATTGACGGAACTGTTGATTCTGCCGCCCTTAAAGCACGCTTTACAAAAGCGCTGCAGCTGGAAGAATCTTCAATCGCAAGAATCGACGCAAAACTCAACGGAAAATTTGCAGAACATGCTCCTGCAGAAGTTGTAGAGGCTGAAAAAGCAAAACGTGAAGAAAGTGCACGCCGCGCTGAAAAGTTGAAGGGCTACATTGAATCACTTTGATTGACAGTAAATAACAAATCCAAGGAGGATGCCATGGGAATGAATACAGAAAAGCCGACTCACATGAATACGGAAAAAATGCTTGAGTTGAAAGAGATTTTTCTTGCTCCTTATATTCAACTGGCAACTGCGCTGATAGGCAAAGCCCGTCATGCAGGCGGAAACATGTTCCGTCACCAGTTGGACACCATGGCAATCCTTATTGACTACGGATACATCGACAGCACACTGCTCAAGGCATCCTGCATTCATGATCTGGTTGAAGACATACCCGGATACGACAAACAGAAGATTCTTGATATCGGCGGTGATGCGCAGGAAGTTCTTGACCTTGTCATGGAAGTTACAAAGAAAGAAGGCCAGACAAAACAGCAGTTTCTGAAAGGCATAATCGAAAAAGGCAGTGAAAAGGCAAAAATTCTGAAATGTGCGGACAGAATCAGCAACATGATCACTCTGGGTTTTGTAACGGACACTGCTTTTATAGAGCGCTACTGTGACGAAACCGAATTCTTCATATTCCCCATTGCGCTGGAAGTTGACTACAACATGTATCAGGAACTTATTTCTCTGGTCATGACACGGCGCAAGTTCCTTGAAGATTCCGGATATTACGATAACACCCAAAAATAGCACAATTTCTTCAATAATTATCCATCGGAATTCACTTTACCCCGGAATTTAAGTACAATCAGAAAATGTCAAAAAATGGGCGGAAATTGTCAAGCAAACAAGACCATTCCGCTCATATAATGAAGCATCTCTTAAATTCGACTTGAGATGCCCGGTGAGTTTAAAACAGCAGAAACGGCGTTTTAAACATCGCATAAAACAGTTGGCTCCAAAACTGATTTTTGGGGAGTCAATGAATTTAACTGTATTTACAGTAGGGGGAATAGATGGATATTCGCTATTCAGTCAATCAGCGTGACTTCAAACGCTACACAACAGAAGAGACACGGAAAGAATTTCACATCAGCAATGTTTTTGTTGCAGATGATGTTTCCGCAGTATATTCACATGTTGACCGCATGGTTACCATGGGCGCAATGCCGGTTACACAGACACTCGATATTGAAAAAAATATCGACTGCTGGAAAAACTTCGGTGTGCATTACCTTTTGGAGCGCCGTGAGCTTGGAATCATCAACATCGGCGGAAAAGGAACCGTCAAAGCTGATGATACTGAATACACACTTGAAAATCTGAATGCTTTGTACCTTCCCATGGGAACAAAAAAAGTCCTTCTTTCAAGTGCAGATTCCAAAAATCCTGCTAAATTCTACATGTGCTCATCCCCTGCACACAGACCCTTCCCTGCAAAACTGATTACCAAGGAACAGGCCAACCATAAACACCTGGGTTCAAAAGAAACAGCCAATGAACGTACAATCAATCAGTTCATTCATCCTGCTGTTCTTGAAACATGCCAGCTTTCAATGGGCTGCACAGAACTGGAACCGGGATCAGTATGGAACACCATGCCCGCACATACACACGAACGCCGCATGGAAGTTTATCTGTACTTCAACATTCCTGAAAACAACGTTGTATTCCACATGATGGGAGAAGGTCAGGAGACAAGACATATCGTCATGCAGAATGAAGAAGCCGTGATTTCACCCAGCTGGTCAATTCACTCCGGCTGCGGAACAAGCAATTACACTTTCATTTGGGCAATGGCCGGTGAGAACCGCGAATTTGACGACATGGACGAAATTGCAATTACTGACATGAGATAATAAGACTCACGATAAATAGGAGAAAAACAATGGCAAAGACAGTAACATTCGGCGAGATCATGCTCCGCCTTAAATCACCTGAACATGAAAGACTTTTCCAGTCACCGCTTCTTGAAGCAACTTTCGGCGGTGGAGAAGCAAACGTTGCAGTTTCACTTTCAATTTTCGGGAAGGATGCAGCTTTTGTAACATCAGTACCGGACAATGCAGTCGGTGAAGCTGCAATTGACGAACTTCGCAAACACGGCGTTGATACAAAATTCATCAACAAAGTAAAAGGCGGACGTCTTGGTATTTATTTCCTGGAAACAGGTGCATGCGCACGTCCTTCTCTGGTAGTTTATGACCGCGCAGAAAGCTGCATTGCAAAAGCAAAAGCAAGTGATTTTGACTGGAATTCAATCCTTAAGGATGCAGAATGGTTCCACGTTACAGGAATTACTCCTGCCCTTTCTCAGGATGCAGCAGACGCAGCACTGGATGCAATGAAAATTGCAAAAAGCGCAGGCGTTACAGTTTCAATGGACCTGAACTACCGCAAAAAGCTGTGGAACTACGGCAAAAAAGCACCTGAAGTAATGCGCGAACTGGTAAAATACACAGACGTTGTCATTGCAAACGAAGAAGACATTCAGATGTGTCTCGGAATTACTGCCGACAGTGTAGACGTTACAAAAGGACACCTGGAAACAGAAGATTACCGCAAACTTACTGACAAAGTAAAAGCTGAATTCCCCAACGTAAAAATCGTTGCAGTTACACTCCGCGAATCAAAATCTGCAGACACAAACGGATGGTCAGCAGTTCTTTCCGGAAAAACAGGCTTTTATTCATCAAAGAAATATGCAATCAACGACATTATTGACCGCGTAGGTGGCGGTGATTCTTTCAGCGCAGGAATCATTTACGGACTGCAGGAATATGCAGACAACGAACAGCAGGCTCTGGAATTTGCAGTTGCAGCTTCTGCACTGAAACACACAATTCCCGGAGACTTCAACCTTACACGCAAAAGCGAAGTGCTGGCATTGGCCGGCGGTGACGGAAGCGGACGGGTACAGCGTTAAAAAACTGCACAGGCAGTTTTTTAACATACAGAATTTTTCTGATACTCAGAAAAATTCTGTCTCACTTTTTTTTAAGGAATGATCTATGAGTGAATTGTTGGACAGAATCCGTGACATCGGAATTATTCCCGTAATCAAACTGAACAGCGTAGAACAGGCTGTTCCTCTTGCAAAAGCCCTGATTGACGGCGGAATTCCCGCTGCAGAAGTTACATTCCGCACAGCAGCAGCTGCAGACGGAATCAAGGCAATCAAAGAAGCATACCCTGAAATGCTTTTGGGAGCCGGAACAGTAATCAACAAAGAATATGCACAGAAAGCAATTGATGCCGGTGCAGAATTCATTGTTGCACCCGGTTTCAATCCTGAGGTAATCGACTTTGTAATTTCAAAAGGCGTTCCCATGATTCCCGGCGTAGCAACTCCCGGAGAAATTGAACAGGCATTGGGCAAAGGCCTTAACGTTCTCAAGTTCTTCCCGGCAGAAGCAGCCGGCGGTGTAGCAATGCTTGATGCCTTTGCAGGCCCCTTCCCCAACGTCAAATTCATGGCAACAGGCGGAATCAATGCAAAGAATATGGGTGACTACTTCAAGCGCAAGAACATCATTGCTATCGGCGGAAGCTGGATGGTTAAAGATGACACTGAACTGGTTACAAAACTCAGCAAAGAAGCTGTCAGCCTGATGCACGGATTTACACTGGGACACATCGGAATCAACGGAGAAGATGCAGAAGACGCTGCAAAAATCGTAAGACTGCTTGAAGCTTTCGGTCTTGTAGGAAAAGAAGGCAATTCTTCATGGTTTGCAAATTCACCGGTTGATTCAACTTCTTTTGAAGTAATGAAAGGATCCGGACGCGGAACTCACGGACATATCTGCATCAAAACATGGAACATTGAACGCGCTCTCGCATATTTGAAGCAGTTTGGTGTAGAGCCTGACATGTCTACAGCAAAATACACAGGAGAAGCAGGAAAATCACCTCTTTCTTTTGTTTATACAACAATCATGATCGGTGGCTTTGCCGTTCATTTGAACAAAATCTGATTTGCCTGAAGGGGGCTTTATGAACATCACGAAAAATTTGACAGAATTCGGCGGAAAATCTGAAGCCACCTTTGACAACTCAGAAGTTTTTGCCGCTGCCTTTGATTTTTTTTCACGGAACAAAGGCGGCGAGCTGATTATTTCTGCAGGAACATGGCGGACTGGTCCCATTGATCTGTGCAGCGGCATGACACTTACACTGGAAGAAAATGCCGTAATACAGTTCATTGCAGAACCTGCCCGTTACAAACCTGTAAAAACCCGCTGGGAAGGGGTTGTCTGCCACGCAATGCATCCGTGCATTTTTGCGGCCAATGCAACGGATGTTACAGTCCGCGGCAAAGGGACTTTTGACGGCAACGGTTCTTTCTGGTGGGCAGAAAAACGCCGCAAAAAGACACAGACAAAACCTGTAGAACCTTTCGAACTTGAACTTGCGGCTCTTAATCCCGGATACGAAAAGCAGCCCGGCGGTGGCGGCGGCCGAGAGACTCAGTTTTTGCGCCCTGCACTCATGCAGTTTTATGAATGCGAAAACGTAAAAGTTGAAGGCATTACACTTAAAAATTCTCCTTTCTGGACTTTTCATCCGGTATTTACGAAAAATCTCACCGTTGAAGGCATTTGCATTTCAAATCCTGAAGATGCCCCGAACACAGACGGCATGGACATTGACTCCTGCGAAAACGTGTCAATCAGAAACTGCACAGTAAGCGTTGGAGACGACGGCATCGCAATCAAAGCTGGTGCAGGCGAAGACGGAATCCGCATCAACAGGAAGTCACGGCATGTTCTCGTTGACAATTGCACAGTCAACAAAGGACACGGCGGAATTGTACTGGGAAGCGAAACTGCGGCCGGCATAGAAGATGTTACAGTAACAAACTGCACTTTCTGCGGCACGGACAGAGGCATAAGACTCAAAACACGACGCGGAAGAGGGGGAACAGTCCACAATCTGCATTTTGACAATTTGAAAATCACCGGTTGTCTTTGTCCCTTTGCAATCAACATGTTCTACTGCTGCGGAACAAAACGCTGCGAACCTGAATTCTTCAGTCAGGAAGCACTTCCTGTAAACGAAGCAACACCGCATCTGACAGACATTACAATCAGAAATGTCCATGCAACAGGGTGCAAGGCAAGTGCCGGATTTATTGCCGCTTTGCCGGAAGCTCCTCTTACAAATCTGATCATTCAGAACTGCATCTTTGAAACTGATGAAAACGCACCTGAAAAACCGGATCTTTCAGACATGTTCTCAGGGATTCCTGAAACTTCTGAAAAATCTTTCCGTATTCTCAACGCAGAAAATCCGGTTTTTGACAACGTTTCCATAATCGGTCCAAAAGAGCCTTTTCTTTTACATTGATTTATGACACTCTCTTTTGATTTTACTGACAATCTTTCTCTTCCGGAAATTATTTTTTCGCAGGAGCGCGGTTATGGTTTTGTAACAGAGACTAACCGTGCTGCTGTTCCAGCTCTTCAAATTCCAGAACTGAACACAGGTTTTGACAGCGCACCATGGTTCAGAGAAATTCCTGCCACACGCATAGAACTTACTGAAAACGGCGCAAAAGCGGTTTCAGATTTTGAAGGCGATTTTCCTTTATGCTTCAAATGTCCCCTTCCTTTTGAGAAACCTCGGACAGAAGGAAACATTCTTGTAACAGTACGGCTTTTTGCAGAAAAAGATGCCTCCGAAGTCCTGATTTTTCTCGGAAGACGCCGCCTTGCCTGGAAAGGTGCGTTGAAAGCCGGAGAAACTTTCTCCGGAACTTTTGCATTGAACTGCAGCCCGATTATTCCACGGGGAACAACTGCCGAAGAAGCCTGCACTTCTGCGGACATTGCCGTAACAGGAGGGAAAAACGGAGTTTGTCTCCAGAGAATCATTGTTGAGCCGGCACCGGAAACTGTAAAAACTGTATGGATTGCCGGTGACTCCACTGTTACTGACCAGAGCGCGGAGTATCCTTACACGCCGGGTGCAAGTTATTGCGGTTGGGGACAAATGCTAAGCGCTTTTCTGAAAAAAGACTTTGCTGTTTCAAATCATGCACATTCAGGCCTGACGACAGAAAGTTTTAAAAGCGAAGGCCATTATGCAATCATGCTGCCAAGAGTAAAAGCAGGCGATATTGTTCTTTTTCAGTTTGCTCACAATGACCAGAAACTTGCACACCTTAAGGCAAAAGAAGGTTATCGCAACAATCTTATAAACTACATAAATGACATCCGGGAAAAAAACGCAGTACCGGTTCTCGTTACTCCTCTTGCACGGAATACATGGAAAGGTGATTTTTATAACGACCTGCTTGCAGAATATGCGGAAGTTGTTTTGGAACTTGGGAAAGATATGAATGTGCCTGTTGTGGATCTTCATAAGTTTGCAATGGATTTTGTGACAGACCGGGGCGTTGATGGCGCAAAGCCATACTTTTTCCCTTCGGATTACACTCATTCCAATGATTTCGGGGCTTTTCATTTTGCACATTATGTAAGTCATCAGCTTGATATTTCAGTGTGCCCGATGGCTAATGACATTCTTCCGCCTGTTGCAACAAAGCCTTTATGGGTTGCTCCCCATGTGATAGAACTTCCGAAAGCGCCAGCCGGTCTTGAGACACAGGTGCCGCCGAAGCAGGTTATCTTTGACGGTCTTGAACGGCCGGACGACAAGCTTACCCGCTCTGAAGCACTGGAGTTTGTGATCAGGGCGATGAAGTTTTTTCCGACAAACGTGTACAACGATGTTTTTACTGACATTGCGGGGCATGAAACCTATGCCGGTGCTGTGGAGTGCGCTTATCAGAACGGAATCATTCCCGTGCGGGATGTGGAGGCAAAGCTGTTCCGGCCTGAAGAACCGGTTTCTGCGGCGGATTTTCTTGAGTTTGTTGAAAACGGATACAAAAGCCGCAAAAGCGACAAACTGGACACAAAGGATTTTCTCCTGAAAACTGGAAACGCTGCCATTACCCGGCGCATTGCAGCAGACTTTTTGGAATCGGTAAAAATTTGATGACACACTGAATGCTGTGATCAAGATGTTTCGACTGCGCTCAACATGACATGGGCTTTGTGCCCGCATGACAGGGGACAGGTGTACTTCGCTCATTCTGCTCGGCATGACAAACTTGTGCGCTTTGTGCCCGCATGACAGGGGCGGGGGTACTTCGCTCATTCCGCTCGGCATGACAAACTTGTGTGCAACATCGCTCCAATTGTTATTAGCCAGATGAGTTTTTTCATCTGATTATTTATGCTACAATAAGGCATGCTTAAAAAAGAAAATTACGTTTATTCATGGATTTTTTCCTTTATTGCAGGCATTCTTTCCGGAATGTTCATTTCAACCCCGATATGGTTTCTGGGATTCATTTTTTCCTTCGGGTACAAAATCTTTTTGGGAGTCAACGGTTTTCTGGCACTTTCCAAAGGAAGAAAAAGCAGCAGAAAACTGATCAAGTCCAACATCAAGGCACTTGTTCCCTTTTTTGTAGTCGCCATGGTTTTTCTGCAGAGTGCAGTGATTCTGACTTACAAAGTCATAACATCAGGCAGTGAAGAAATTGCATCAGGTTCTGTTTTTGCAGTTCTTCTGACAGTTTTTGTTCTAATCATGATTCTTGCAACTTTTTTCTGGGAACTGGAATTCCTCAGCAGTACAGAATCAAAACCTCTTCGCAGAGCTTTTTCCATTCTGACACCTCTTACGATTTTTACTTTTGAGTTTCTTATTGCTTTGTTTTCAGGAATCATCTGAAAGTTTGAAAGACAAAAGAAAACCCCGGACTAAGGTGAGTGATTCTTAATCCGGGGTTCATTCAAAAAACAAATAATCGGGAGAAAAGTCCGGAACCAAGCTGAATCACAGCTCTGTCTTTTCCGGACTTTTCCTTTTCAATTACATACCGAGTTTTGCCTTGTTGATATTCATCAGTTTTGTCTGAGCATCGATTACTTTGTCCATGCCTTTGTCTTTCTTGTATTTGTTGAACTCAGCAAGGATAGAATCGAATTCTGCTTCAGTTTCTGCACGGATAAGTGCGGGAAGAACTTTACCCCAACGGCGCTGGCATTCTTCACAAATCAGTGCTTCGTCAGAACCGACTTCCAGTGTAAGACCGTCGTATGCAGCATAAGAAGTTACATAAGGACGTGTCCAAAGCTGGGGCTGTTCCAGAGAAGGTGAATATTCAACACCGAACTGTGCCTGCCAAGCTGTGTCCATAAGCATCCAGTATGTATACTGAACACCGATTGTGTCTTCCTGTTTGTTATGGTCAGTCTGATCCAGTTCTTTAAGTTCAGGAATCAGTTCAGGAATACCTGCTGCATTGTAGTTCCAATGTTTTCCCTGAATACCGAAGTTTGTATCCATCTGTCCTTCTTCAGAAATCAGGTAAGTAAGGAACTGCATTGCACGTGCAGGATCTTTACAGTTTTTGGAAATCAGTGTGATTGTCCAACCTGCAATACCGCTTCCGGCCAGTTTGTGATCATCGCCTTTTGAGTTTTTGGGACCTTCAACTGCAATGTAGATTGAGTTGGGGTCTTCTGCATAACGGGCATTCTGTGCAGCCTGCATATCCCAGTTCTGGTACAGCATTGCAAAGTAGCGTCCTTGAGCAGCTTTTTCTTCAATCTGTGAACGTTTGTCAACGAACATGTCTGTAGGAATCAGACCTTTTTCATGTGCCAGGCGGAATGCTTTGAGCCAGCGGACATATTCTTCGTTTTCTGTAAGACCAACATCAAAGTTCTGGAATTTTCCGTTTTCTTCGGGAGCAATTGCCAGGAAGTGCATCAGGTATTCTTCAAAAGAGTTGCATCCTACATCACCAAATTCGTTTGCTCCGAAAGGAATAAGGGGCTGACCGTTAACTGTGGGGAACATTTCGCGTGCTTTTTCGAGAGCAGCAACAAATCCCTCCGGTGTTGTCATGTCAGGGCATCCCAGTGCTTCGTACATATCTTTGCGGACCAGGAATGTTTCGTTGGAAGTGAGTTTTCCGCGATACATTTCATAGTCAGAAGGTGTATATGATGAGTTGGGGTAACCGTAAACGTGACCGTCTGCCTGTCTGTACCATCCCATTTTGTCATTGTTTGCAATTGCAAAGAAGTAAGGATCATATTTTTCAGCCAGTTCATCAAGTGCAAAAACCAGTTCTGAATCGATCATCATGGGAACCTGGCCTTCATACCAGCCCAGTGTGATCAGGTCCGGCAGTGCATCACCGGCAATCATTGCGTTAAGGCGTTCTGCTTCGTTACCTGCGGGAACAACAAAGTTTACATTTACACCGGTTTTTTCAGTGATGTATTTGGAAATTTCTGAATCTCCCCAATGACGTGCAAACCAGCTGAAGTGAATGTACCAGTCAAAAGTAATGGGTGTGTCTTTGTTGAGTGTCCATCCGGCCACATCCTTTGTTCCTGCAACTGTAGCTGCATTCTTTGCTGTGTCTTTTTTGCCGGCGGCAAAAACCACTGATGTTGCAATCATGCAGAGCATCAGAACAACTGTAAGAAACTTCTTCATCTTAATCCTCCTGAATTTGAAGTCCTTTAATTTTCTTTATCATTTCCCGGATTATTCCCTACTCAACCCGGGTTCTGAACTGTTTTGTTTCCTTTGATCAGCCTTTGATTGAACCGATCATCATACCTTTTACAAAGTATTTCTGCATAAAAGGATATACGCAGATAATTGGTGCAGTTGTTACAACCATTGTGGCAAGACGCACACTGGAAGAACTTACCTGCTGTGCTGAAATACCGGCCGGCAGTGCTACAACGGCACGGGAAGCACTTGCACTTGCAACGATTCTATACAGGAATGTCTGAATCGGCTGCAGACTGCTTTTGTTGATGTACATGACTCCGGTAAAGTAATCGTTCCAGTGGCCAACACCGTTGAACAGTGCAATTGTGGCCATTACCGGCATGGAAAGCGGAATGACAATGCGGATGAAAATCACCATGTCATTTGCACCGTCCAGTTTGGCAGATTCTTCAAGTCCTGGAGGAAGTTCCCTGAAAAAGGACATGAAGATGATCATGTTGTAGAAACTGAACAGACCCGGAATGATGTAAACCCAGAAGCTGTCATACAATCCGATGTTTTTGATCAGAATGAAGTACGGAATCAGACCTCCGTTGAAGAACATTGTTATGGTTCCAAGAATCGTGTAGAACTTGTTTCCCATGATGTGTTTCTTTGAAAAAGCGTATCCTACCATTCCGGTGAAGAAAACGCTTGCCACTGTACCGATCACAGTACGGAGAACAGTTACCGTAAAAGCATTGATGATTGATTTGTCCAGAAATACGGTGCGGTAACTTTCAAGGGAGAACTTGCGCGGAAACCATTTGATTCCTCCGCGGAGTGCATCACTTGAATCGTTGAATGAAATTACCACTGTGTACCAGACGGGATACAATGTGATGAAGCAAAGTACCAGCATCAGCACGGTCAGTATGTAATCAGCAGTTGTAGCACTGCCAAGCTTTTTCATTTTACCTGCCATAAAATCGCCTTCCTTTACCTTAAAAAAGTGATGTGTCGTTAAGCCGCTTGGAAACCTGGTTCGCAATGAACAGCAGGATGAAAGCCACTACTGATTTGAAAAGCCCGATTGCTGCCGCGTATGAATAACGCATGCTCCGCATGGCCGTATTGTACGTATAGATGTCGATTACGTTGCTGCGTTCGGAGTTGAGCGGGTTCCACAGAACGAAAATCTGGTCAAAGTTTGTATTCAGAAGGCTTCCTACCTGCAGAATCAGCAGAATCGTAATAGTAGGAGCGATTGAAGGCAGAGTGATTGACCAGATCTGTCTCCAGCGGCTTGCACCGTCAACGCGGGCAGCTTCGTACATTTCCTGGTCAATGCCGGAAATTGCTGCAAGATAAATGATTGCAGACCAGCCAAGTTCTTTCCACAAGTCACTGATAACGATGATTGCCCAAAAATACTGGGGATAAGCAAGATAAGTCTTGCCATGTTCGATTATTCCCAAATCTATCAGTATTTCATTGAACAGACCTGTTTCACCGAGCCATGTGGTAAGAATACCGCCAAGAACAACCCATGAAAGAAAGTGCGGAAGATAAGAAATTGTCTGCACGACTTTCTTGAACTTCTGGTTGCGCACTTCGTTGAGCATCAGTGCAAAAACAATGGGCAGCGGAAAGTTGATTACCAGCTTCAGAAGGCTGATTCCCAAAGTGTTTGTAATGATCGGCCAAAACTCTTCATCTTTGAAAAAATTGATGAAGTGCAAAAAACCGCCTTTGTCAGCCCATTCAGACTGAAGGAATTTCAGGCTGAAAAGCGGAGTCGTGATCTTATAGTTCTTTTTGAACGCAATCAGGATTCCGTACATAGGTGCATAATTGAATACCAGCATCCAAACTACACCGCAAAGGGCCATGAACTGCAGATATTTTTCTTCTCTGAGTCTGGTCCAAAAGGATTTCTTTCCCAGAGGTTTTCTAATTGCAATGTTTTCTTCTGTTGTCTTCATGGTTTGCAGTATATGTCTGCAACCTCATGACTGCTAGAATCAAAAATTTCAAAAAGGTGTGATTTTTTCTGTTTTTCAAAAACCAAAATTGACATGTCCAAAATCATCCTTTAATGTCAGTTTTGTTGTCACACCCTACTCTGGCAGCAATAAATTCTTTTATTGAGGCATTTATGACCAACACAAATGATGATCTGTTTTCCGTAAAAGGAGATTTTGTCCTTCTTGACGGAGAAGAATTCTATAAGATTTCCAATTTTGACAGAATGGATGATTTTTTCATGACTATTACCAGTTCAAGTGACGTATGGAACTTCTGCTGGTCAAAAGGCGGTCTTACGGCCGGAAGAGTGGACAGCAACCACAGCATTTTTCCTTACTACACCGCCGACAAAATTCAGGATGTGAAATATTCCACTGGAGCTTACACCGCAATCGTTGCAGAAGACGAAAACGGTGCAGAATTCTGGGAACCTTTTTCATGCTTCTATACAAGTTCCCGTGAAGAAACAGGCGGAAAAAAGAATTTTATCCGCAACATCTATAAAAATGTTACAGGAACTCATGTATGGTTTGAAGAAGAAAACCTTAAACTGGGACTGACATTCCGTTACGGATGGACAAGCAGCGAAAAATACGGACTTGTGCGCACAGTTTCCATTATCAACAATACTTCGGAACAGAAAAAAATCCGCTTTATTGACGGAGCCCGCAACATTCTTCCTGCATGCTGTACAAGCGCCTTCCAGAATGACAATAGCGTTCTTCTTGATGCCTACAAAAAAACTGATCTGATTGAAGACCAGAATCTGGCATTGTTCACAGTTTCTTCAATCGTTTCGGACAAAGCCGAACCCAACGAAGGGCTTTTTGCAAACATCTGCTGGTTCACCGGCGATTCTCCCCTTTATCTTGATCCGGCCCTCCCCAAAAAGTTTGCAGCCTGGTATGGCAACATTAAAGACTCAGGAACCGGACTCAGCGCAGAAAATGAATTCGCTCCGGAAGTAATGCACACAACGGAAGGTTCCCGCCCGGCCGCATGGATTTGCAGAAACATTACACTGGACGCCGGAAAAAGCGAAGAATGGTGCCAGGTTTTTGACACGAATCTTGACCATTCGGCAGTTGCACGGCTGATTACCCGCCTTGAGGACAAAGCCAGCACGGTTTCTGACCTGGCAAAGGACATTGCAGAAGGCAAATCCATGCTGCAGAATCAGCTGATAGGTGCTGCCGACGGACTGCAGGAAACAGCGGACAAAATGGCATGCGTCCACCACAGTGCAAACGTAATGTTCAACATTATGCGCGGCGGCATTTTTGCAAACCAGGGTTTTATTGAACCTAAGGATTTTGTGGGCTTTGTCGGAATCAGGAACAAAGCATTAAAAGCACAGGCGGCAGAACTTGCAGAACGTTTTGCGGGAAATGAATCAGTTTCCAAGCCGGTTCCGTACAATCAGTTTCATGAAATTGTTTCAAAATGCGACAATCCACAGTTGGTGCGGCTTTTCCTTGAGTACATGCCTCTTACATTTTCACGCCGTCACGGTGACCCGAGCCGCCCATGGAATCAGTTTTCAATCATCCTCAAAGACGCGGACGAAAAACCCATTCTCAACTATCAGGGAAACTGGCGTGACATTTTTCAGAACTGGGAAGCCCTTGCCTGGTCTTACCCTGTCTACACGAAAAACATGGTGGCAAAGTTCCTCAATGCTATGACAATTGACGGCTTCAATCCTTACCATATTTCAAAAGACGGACTCAACTGGGAAGTTCCGGATCCTACAAATCCTTGGGCACAGATCGGTTATTGGGGCGACCATCAGGTAATTTATCTTGAAAAACTTCTTGAATTCTTCAGAATGATTTCTCCTTCTGAACTTTACGGAATGCTTGACCAGAAGATTTTCTCCACTGCAAATGTTCCCTACAGACTCAAATCCTATGAAGAAATACGCAGAAATCCTCACAACACAATTGTTTTTGACAAAGCACTTCATGCGGATCTTTTTGCAAAAACAAAAACTTACGGAAATGACGCAAAACTTTTTGCTGATAAAGACGGAAATCCGGCTTTGGTAACAATGATTTCCAAACTTCTGCAGATTGTTGTCTGCAAAGCGGCAAACTTTGTGGCAGGCGGCGGAATCTGGCTCAATACGCAGCGTCCTGAATGGAACGATGCAAACAACGCTTTGGCAGGAAACGGTCTTTCCATGGTAACGCTCTGTTATCTTTACAGATATCTTGTATTCCTCAAAGAACTTCTTGAAAGTGCGCCTCAGGAAGAATTTTCAGTTTCTCTCGCGGTTTACAGATGTTTTGATGAACTTGGTTCTCTCTACCGGAACACTGACTTTGAAAAAGCCGCTTCTGATGCAGAGACAAGAACTGAGTTCATGGACAGACAGGGTGCAATTTTCGAAGCTGAACGGACTGAACTTTATGCACACGGTTTTGCTTCAGGAGAAATAAAAGCAGAAAAGAAAAACCTGATTCAGGCACTGGAAGCAATCATCTGTCACGCAGAACACACGATTCTGAAGAACAGACGTGATGACGGACTGTACCATTCCTACAACGTGCTTCACGATGATTCTTCAATGGAAATTGAGTTTTTGGAACCCATGCTTGAAGGACAGGTTGCAGTTCTTTCAAGCGGACTCCTTTCTCCTCAGGAAGCACTGGATCTGACCGAAAAACTTGCTGCAAGTTCACTTTACGAGCCGCGTCAGAATGCATACATGCTTTATCCTGACAAAAAACTCAGGGATTTTGCGGAGAAAAACTGCATTGCAAAAAAAGATGCGGAAAAACTCCGGAATCTGATTGCACGTTCCGGCGGGCTTTATCTTAAAGAAGACTGCAAAGGTGTTTATCACTTCAACGGATTGTTCAGAAACAGAAACGTGATGAAAGATTTTATAAACGGAATTGAAGGCGAAAAACGCCCGAGTCCTGAAGAAGAAGCAGAACTTTTTGCATTGTATGAAAATACATTCAATCACAGAAGTTTTACCGGCCGTTCAGGAACTTTCTTTGCATACGAAGGAATCGGCAGCATCTACTGGCACATGGTGTCCAAACTTCTTCTTGCAGTTCAGGAAAATGCACTTTCTGCAAAAGAAGCCGGTCTTGAAAAAGAAGCGGATCTTCTTGCAAAAGCTTTCAGGAAAATTCAGGAAGGACTCAGTTTCAGAAAAACTCCGGAAGTTTACGGTGCTTTCCCTGCGGATCCTTATTCCCACACTCCAAAAGGACAGGGAGCAAAACAGCCGGGAATGACAGGTCAGGTAAAAGAAGAGATTCTTGCCCGCTTCAATGAACTGGGACTTTGTGTCCGTGACCAGAAAGCTGTATTCATGCCATGGCTTCTTGAAAAAACTGAATTCATCAGATCGGTAAAGTCCGGAGAAATCGGGGACGCGGAAATCGCAGGTTCAGAAAGAAAGCTGAGTTTTACCTGGTGCGGAACAAAGATTGTCTACCGTCTTGCAGAAAACTCCGCAATTGCCGTTTCAACAGACAAAGGCCTTGAATGCAGAAGCGGAAACTCTCTTACCGCTGAGGAAACCGCTTCACTTTTTGCACGTGACGGCAGAATAAAAGAAATTACTGTTGATGTAGTCCTGTAAAGAAAAAAAACTTCGGGAGCCTGCAAAGATTCCCGAAGTTTTTCTGCTGTGAACAGAAAATTAGAGAATATACTTTGACAAATCCTGATTCTGGGCTACGCCGCTCAGTTTTTCATCCACATATTCCCGTGTAATCTCAATTGTTTCCCCGGAATGCTCGTCAGCTTCAAAAGACAAGTCTTCAAGCAGTGTCTCCATAATTGTGTGCAGACGGCGGGCACCGATGTTTTCAACCCTTGTGTTCACTTCTTCCGCCAATGCGCTCATGCGGTCAATGGCTTCAGGACTGAACTTGAGATCAACGTTTTCAGTTGAAAGCAGACTTACATACTGCTTTGTCAGCGAATTCTGAGGTTCTGTAAGAATCTTCCTGAAATCTTCAGCATGAAGTGATTCCAATTCCACACGAAGCGGGAAACGTCCCTGCAGTTCAGGAATAAGGTCGCTGGGTTTTGAAACATTGAATGCACCTGCAGCAATGAACAGAATATGTGTCGTGTCCACAACTCCGTATTTTGTGTTGACATTGGAACCTTCAACAATGGGAAGAATATCCCGCTGAACACCTTCGCGGCTTACGTCCTGACCGCTTCTGCTTCCTCCGCCAGCTGCAATTTTGTCAATTTCATCGATAAAAATGATTCCCATTTCTTCGACACGTTTTTTTGCCTCGTCACTGACTTTTTCCGGATCAGTCAGACGCTCCAACTGCTCTTCCATCAGAATATTTCTTGCTTCTGCCACTGTTACAGTCTTGCGCCTTGTTCTGGGGCCGCTCAGCATTGAAGAAAGATCCTGCATTGCATTTCCGATGTCTTCCATGTTTCCGCCGGAAATAACTTCCATTGAAGGCATTCTGCTCCGTTTCTGGACAATAATTTCTACAGGACGCTCTTCCAGTTTGCCTTCACGGAGCATTGCACGGAATTTTTCCCGTGTCTCGCTCATCCGGCTTTTTTCTTCAGGATTTTCTTCTTTGGAAGCATTATCCTCTTTTTCTTCGTTTTCAGAATCATCGTCGTTCTTGAGATTTACAGGCAAAGCCATTACACTGGCCATTCCGCCCGGCACAGGAAAAGAAAATCCGTTTGAAGCCTCATTTCCGCCGGTTCCGTGAACCTTCTGCTTTTTTGAGCCGCTTCCGGGCAAAAGCAGATCAAGAAGTTCTTCTTCCACTTTTTCAGCAGCAGCAGTTTTCAGAGTGTCCTGCATTTCAGCTTTTACAAGATTGTAACCTACGGCCATAAGATCCCGGACCATTGATTCAACATCCCGGCCCACATAACCTACTTCCGTATACTTTGTAGCTTCAACTTTAAGGAAAGGCGCACCGACCATTTTTGCAAGTCTGCGTGCAATTTCTGTTTTACCCACACCTGTAGGACCGATCATCAGAATGTTTTTCGGCGCAATTTCATCACGGATTTCTTCCGGCAGTTTGAGGCGGCGTGTTCTGTTGCGAAGTGCAATGGCCACACTTTTTTTTGCCTTTGTCTGGCCGACAATATATTTGTCAAGTTTTTCAACAATCTGCTTCGGTGTCAGATTTTCAAGATTTTTTTCTGTTTCCATTTTATTCCTCTTAAAGTTCTTCTACTGTGATATGGTCGTTGGTGTAAATACAGATGCTTCCAGCAATTTTCAGACTTTTTTCTGCAATTTCACGGGCGCTCAAAGATGAAGATTCCATATAAGCAAGGGCTGCTGAATAAGCATAGTTTCCGCCGGAACCGATTGCAAGAATGTCATGCTCCGGTTCAATTACGTCACCGTTTCCGCTGATCAGAAGAATTTTATCCTTGTTTGCAACCAGAAGCAGTGCTTCCAGATTGCGGAGAGCTTTATCCGTTCTCCACATTTTTGCAAGTTCTACGGCTGCACGGGTAATGTCTCCGCTGTATTCGCCCAATTTTGACTCAAATTTGTCAAAAAGATTGAAAGCATCAGCTGTGGCACCGGCAAATCCGGTAAGAACTTTTCCGTCATACATGCGGCGTACCTTGCGGGCATTTCCTTTCATGACTGTATCACCCATAGTAACCTGACCGTCACCGGCCATTGCAACGTGTCCGTCTTTTTTTACAGCAATTACTGTGGTACTTCTGACTTTTTCGTAACTCATTATTTATCACTCCTAAAAAAATAATCGGACGGTTCCATATGTCCGCAAATCGTAATCAAATCAGAATGCCGGAAAAAAATCATTCTTCCGGTTTTCCATGTGGATGAGCCTGATTATATACGTCAATCAGCCTGTCTTTTGACACATGGGTATAGCGTTGCGTAGTTGAAATGCTTGAATGACCAAGCAGTTCCTGCACCACGCGGATGTCTGCACCGTTGTTCAGCAGACTGGTTGCAAAAGTGTGTCTGAATGCATGAGGTGACACATGATTGCCAGTTCCTTCTGAAGAAGAATACCGGGCAACAACTTCACGGATTCCCCTGTCGCTCAAGGAGTTTCCGCGCTTTGTAACAAAAACACTTCTGACAGATTTTTCCTCTCCGACAGCAGCCTGTCTTTCCGGCAGATAAGCCTTTAGAGCTTCAACCGCCTCTTCTGAAAAGAATACACGCCTTTCTTTACGCCCTTTTCCAAGCACAACCGCACATTTATAACCGTCATAAAAATCAGACAGTTCAAGTCCGGCCATCTCGGAAACACGGCACCCTGATGAATAAAGCATGAGAAACAAAGCTTTGTCACGCAAAGGCCAAATCAGCTGTTTTTCTTCAGGCTGAGCCACAAGTTCCGCAGTTTCGGAAGGAGTCATGAACCGGGGCAGACGCACAGGATTCTTGACATTCTTCAACTCCAGAGAGGGATCCATATAAATATACTCAAGACGGAAGAAATAGGCAAATAAAGATCGCACGGAAGATATGAATCTGTTGACACTTGCAGGCGCAGAGCCCTGGCGGACCATTGTTCCCACACAGGAACGAAGCATCATGAAGGAAATTTTATGAACATTGATTTTTCCGTTTTCAGTACATTCCTGGGGCAGCAGCAGTTCGGTCAGTTTCCGCAAATCAAGGGAAAGAGCTTTTACAGAATGAGGAGAAAGCATGCGCACACTGCGCTGATATTCGATAAATTCGGCTTTTAACTCATCAAAATCCAAGTCAGAGGCAGAATCATTCTTCATCATCAATCGTGTGCAGATAATTGCAGTCAGGGTTTATGCATGACTTGAAGGAACCATGCTTCTTGTCGTATTTTTCCACCATGAACTGTCCGCACTGAGGACACTTTGCATTGATGGGTTTGAAATGGGTAAGGAAATCACAAGTGGGATAATTTGTACACCCGAAGAATGATTTTCCCCTGCCCTTTGACTTGCGTTCAACTACATCGCCGCCGCATCTGGGGCATTTTGCAAGAGGAATGGATTTTGTGTTGCGGCATTCAGGAAAACCGGAACATGCCAGGAAACGTCCGAAACGTCCCAACTTTTTCAGCATGGGTCTTCCGCATTTTTCACATTTTTCGTCAGAAACTTCATCCATTGAGCCTTTTACGCTTTCCAAAGATTCCATGATTTTATCAAGATGGTTTTTGAAGGGAAAATAAAAGTCGGACATCATTTTGGGCCATTCAATCTGACCTTCTGCAACGCCGTCAAGCTTTGTCTCCACATCTGCTGTAAAATTCTCATTGATTACGTCAGGAAAAGATTCAACAAGAATATCGTTTATCATGCGGCCCAACTGAGTCGGAACCAGCTGCTTGTTCGCTCTGTTTATGTAATAGCGGTCCAGAAGCACAGAAATGATCGGCGCATAAGTAGAAGGCCGGCCGATTCCCTTTTCTTCCAATGTTTTTACAATGGAAGCATCCGTATATCTGGAAGGTCCCTGTGTAAAATGCTGTTCCGGCTTGAATTCCTTGGGCTCAAGCACATCACCTTTTTCCAGTGAAGGAATGCTTCCGGACACTTCTTCTTTTGAAGACAGCAGTTTGATTACATGATAAAAACCTTTTTCTGTAATTTTTCCGGCAGAAGCCCTGAAAACTGCATCCCCTGCTGAAATATCTATACTTACAGTACAGCTTTTTGCACTGTTCATCTGGCTTGAAACAAAAGCTTCCCAAATCAGCTGGTAAAGACGGTGCTGATCCTTCGTAAGATACTCTTTTACGTAATCGGGAGTGTATTTTGTGTATGTGGGACGGATTGCTTCATGGGCATCCTGTGCTTTTGCGCCTACAGTGTAGACAATGGGCTTTTCAGGAAGCTGATCCGGATAATTGGCACTCAACCACTCACGCACATCATTGATTGCAGTGTCAGAAATGCGGGTTGAGTCAGTACGCATGTACGTAATAAGACCGACACGGTTTGAACCGATTGCCACACCTTCGTAAAGCTGCTGGGCAACCTGCATGGTTTTGCGTGAAGTAAAGCCCAATCTGTTTGCGGCTGCCTGCTGAAGTTTTGAAGTTGTAAAAGGAGCCTTGGGTTTAAGAGTGCGTTCCTGGGTTTTAATGTCAGTTACTACGCATTCGGCGCCGCGAATCTGCTCAATAATGGCATCAACCTCAGCCTGTGTCTTGAGATCTACTTTCTCACCTTTGTAAAGAATCAGCTGTGCACCGAAATTCACACGCTTTTTGCTGAATTCTGTTTCCAAAGTCCAGAATTCTTCAGGAATGAACTCTTCCACTTCTTTTTCACGTTCACAGATCAGACGCAAAGCAACAGACTGAACGCGGCCTGCAGAAAGTCCGTTCTTTACCTTTTTCCAAAGAAGAGGTGAAAGATTGTAACCCACCAGTCTGTCAAGAACACGGCGGGCTTTCTGAGCGTTTACCTTGAACTCATCAATTTCCTGAGGCTGTTTTACGGCAGCTTTGATTGCCACCGGAGTAATTTCATTGAAAACAATGCGGCTTATGGAAGCATCTGTCTTGTCTTCAAATGCATTCCGCAAATGATAGGCAATTGCCTCTCCTTCACGGTCATTATCAGATGCCAAGAGAACAATGTCTGCTTTTTTTGCTTCTTTCTGCAGTTCCTTGAGCATGGCAGAACGGCCGCGAACTGTAATGTATTCAGGCTGAAACCCATGATCCACATCAATTGCAATGCGGCTTTTGGGCAAGTCTATCAAATGTCCCATGGATGCCCGGACCGTATATCCGGATCCCAGATATTTTTCAATTGTTTTTGCTTTGGCAGGAGATTCTACTATTACCAGGGTCTGTTTTTTTGATGATTTTTTTGTAGTCTTCTTTGCTGTAGCCATAACCAATCCCTTCTTGAATCTCAAAAATCAAATGTACCTTGCACCGTTCTGCATTTTCCGGTGCAGAAAGCTTCTCTGCACGCTTCTTCCGCATTGCCGACCACAAGAGCACCGTCTTCTACAAAAGACAGCACGCCACCCTTATGGGATTGTCTGCGGGCAAAATCCACTGCATTATTATGTATAAACAAATCGCGGTTTTGTTCAAGTGCAAAATCAGCAGTAATCAAAGAACCTGACTTTTCCGGTGCTTCAATTACGGCAGTACCTTTTGACAACCCTGAAATTATGCGGTTTCGTTCAGGGAATGTCCAGTGGGAACCGGGGAATTCAGGCGGATATTCACTGACAATGCAGCCGCCTTTCTGCAGAATCTGTTCCGCCAGTTTACGATTGAGTCTCGGACCGCTCTGATCAATGCCGGTTCCGCACACAGCAACAGTAGTTCCGAAAGATTTTTTTTCGGTTGACCAGGCAGACAATGCACCTTTATGGGCAGCCGCATCAATTCCCATGGCAAGTCCGCTTACCACAGTCACTCCCATCAGGGCGCATTCCTTTGAAAAATCGAAAGCTGCCCGCAAACCGCCTGTTGAAGGGGTTCTTGTTCCCACAACAGCAATTGAAGGCTCAAGACAGGCCTGAAAATTTCCACGATAAAAAAGACTGAAAGGGGGCTGTCCTATTTCACGGAGCAAGGGCGGATAATTTTTTTCAGCAAACAGAACAAGGCCGATTTTCTGAACACGGAGCAAAGCAGCATCACGTTTTGCCCGGTCCACAACCTGCGACCGGTCCCATAAAGAAGACCTGATTGTTCTGCGGAATTTTTTTTCAAAATCAGATTTTTCAAGAGAGGCCAGATCTTCAGCAGAATCAATTTCTTCCAGAAGAGAAGCCTTCTCCATTGCGTGCAGAAATCTGATCCGTGCCAAAGCACACCGCAACATCTGTTTTTTTTCAGTGAATTCCTGAATATGTTCCATAAACCCCGTCCAAAGCAGAATTATCCGTAAAGAGCGTCCAAAGCAATTTTCTTGTCTGCTTCTGCTTCCTGCCGGGTTTTGTCGGATGTGGTAGTCTTTGCAACACGCTCATACATGTCTGCGGCCAGCTGGAATTCGTAGTTCAGATAATATGCATGACCAAGCAGGAACATTGCGTCCACATCTTTTGTATCAATTGTCAAAAGTTTTTCAAGAAGAGGAATTGCATCATAACTTCTGTCAAGCTCATAAACGTAAAGAACGCTCAAACCATACAAAGCACGTGCATAAGTGCTTTCAAGTTCCAAAGCACGGAGATACCCGGATTCTGACAGTTTGAGATAATTGATCCGCTCAGGATTATAGCCGTCCACATCAAAATCCAGTGCGGAATTGGCCATGTAACCTGCACAGACGCCCACATAGTAATACAAGTTCTGATTTGTCGGATAATATGTGATTGCACGCTGCAGAGCATTAAGAGCTTCTGCGTACATTTTGTTGTCAATGTAACGGGTTGCAAGGATTTTGTACCAGATTCCAGTCTGAGATTCCGCAGCAATAATATCTTCTACACGATCCTGATATTTTTTGATCGCATCTTTCAGTTCGTCAATTGTTGTAGGGCTGGAAACATTTTCTTCCAGAGACTGAACCCGCTTTATGTAATTAGTATTGGGTCCGCAAGATGAAAAAAACATTGCACCGCAAAAAATCAGGCAAAACAGAACAAAAGCTTTGTTTCTATTCATATTATCTCCTATAAAAACTCCGCGTTAGCGGCGAGCCATGGAAGGCGAGAATAATCAGTTTGAGAGCGCAACGCGCGAACAAACTGAAGTGATAAAAATTACATGGACGTAATTTTTATCACGCCTCCTATTAAACTTAAACAAAACCCCCGCGTTAACGGCAAGCCATGAACGTAATTTTTATCATGTCTCCTATACAGGCTTCATTCAATCAGTTTTATCATTATGTCCGGCAACATCGGGCAGGAACTGTCTGTGATAGGATTCCAGTTCGTCATCAGTAATATGAGTGTAAATCTGGGTTGTAGACAAATCAGCATGGCCCAGAAGTTCCTGCACAGAACGCAGATCCGCACCGCCTGCAAGAAGATGAGTAGCAAAAGAATGCCTCAAAGTATGAACTTTTGCATTCAGGCCGCACATTTCTTCCAGTTCATGAAAACGTTTCCAAATCCCTTTCCGTGAAAAATGCTCGCCTCTCCGTGTTACAAAAACCCAGGGAACATTTTTTCCGTTTACAAGAGCAGGCCTCGCATCATCCAGATAACGGGTCATCCATCTGACCGCCTCATCGCCGAAAGGCACCATCCTCTCTTTGTCGCCTTTTCCCCGAACCCACAGAAGTCTGTCATCAATGTGCATGTTTGCCATCAGCAGAGACGAAACTTCACTTATCCGAAGACCGGAAGAATAAATCAGTTCAAAAAGAGCCCTGTCACGAATTCCCAAAGGATTTGACACATCAATGGATTCCAGAAGAAGTTCGATCTGTTCCACAGTCAGCACGCGGGGCAACGCTCTCGTAAGGCGCGGCTTCTGCAGCAGCAGACAATGGTTCTGGGGCCAAATCTGTTTTCTGCAGAGGAACGAGCCGAAAGAACGCAAAGCAGATATGTCCTTTGCTACAGTCTGTTCATCAGCACCCAGACTGCGCACTGCAAAATATTCCGTAAGCAGATGAACATCAAGATTTTTTATGGAATGCTGTTTTTCCTTGCACCAAAGGCACAGCTGTTCCGCAGCAAGCAGATAAGTTTCTGCAGTTTGAGCCGCTTTGCTTTCTACCATGCGCAAGTCATCGTAAAACTCCAGAAGAAGCGGCTCAAATTCGTCTTTCATTTCTTGTTTTCCACAGGATTTGTTTACTGTCCCCGGGACTTATTTTTTGTCGTTGTCCGGGCGGAAACCGTTGTTGCGCAATGCTGCAGGAATTTCCAAATCATTATCAACAAAAACGCCTTTTGAACCTGGCGCAAAAATTCCGCCTGTAAGTCCATTAGAACCAGATGACGTTTTGTTCATGTTTTTCCACTGATTGAGTGAGAAAAACTGATTTCCGCTTTCGTCAACGGAAGGTTCTTTTGAAACAGGTTTTGGTTCCGCCTTTTTTTCTTCTTCGTTATCCTTGCGGGTATGAACAGAAGCGCTGTCATCAGGGAAACCTGTTGCAATGACAGTTACAGAAACTTTATCCTGCATGTCAGGATCAACTGCGGTTCCATAAATCAGAAGCACATCTTCATCAGCAGATGCCCGGATCGTATTTACGATTTCTTCAACTTCAAACATTCCCAAATCTTCGCTGCCTGTAATATTGATGAGAATATTCTTTGCACCTTCAATATTGGAATCTTCCAGAAGAGGATTGTTGATTGAGTAAGTTGCAGCATCCACAGCTCTGTTGTCACCATGGCCGATACCAACACCGAGAATTGCGTCTCCTTTGCCTTTCATGGTTGTCTTTACGTCAGCAAAGTCAATATTGATGTCACCCGGTTTAGTAATCAGGTCTGAAATTCCCTGAACACCCTGACGGAGAACATCGTCTGCAATAACAAATGCTTCACGGGCAGAAGTTTTTTTGTCAATTACTTTCTTGAGCAGGTCGCTGGGAATAACGATAAGAGTGTCTACTTCATTATGCAGTTTTTCGATACCCGTATCAGCAATGCGCATCTTTACCTTTCCTTCAAAAGAAAAAGGCTTTGTCACAACACCTACAGTAAGGGCACCCAATTCCTTGGCAATTCTTGCAACTACAGGCGCAGATCCGGTTCCTGTACCGCCGCCCATTCCTGCAGTAATGAAAACCATGTCTGCACCTTTGAGCGAATTCTTGATTTTTTCAATATCTTCAGTTGCGGCGGCCTCACCTACATCCGGATTTCCACCGGCACCAAGACCACCGGTAGTTTTTGCTCCGATATCCAGTTTTTCCGGGGCTTTTGAACGGGAAAGAGCCTGCAGATCTGTGTTTGCAACAATAAAGTCCACACCGGTCACACCGGCATCAATCATTCTGTTGACAGCATTGGAACCCGCTCCGCCGCAACCGAAAACCTTAATAATCGTAGGATTTGCTTCCCTTTCATTTAAAACTGAAAAATCCATGTCATCCCCCCCAAAAAAAATATTCAATCGAAAAAGCAGACACATTTATTATCGCTTTTTCTTCAGAAAAAAATCAAAAAAGTTCTTTGAACCAACCGGAAATTGAAGAAAAAAATCCTTTTCCTTTTTCCTCTTCAACTATTTCCGGAATAGAAGCACTTTTATTGTGCTTGTCCAGATTGCTTACGACAAGACCAAGAGCTGTCGCAAATTCCGGACTTCTGTATTCTGTCGGAAGAGCGTTGATACCGCTGAAATTGCTGATGTGGATATGAGGCGGTTCAAAAATCATTTGTGCACACTCCATAACACCCGGCAGTTTTGCGCCTCCACCTACAAGAATAATATTTCCCTTCATTTTTCTGGCATTTTCACCCAAGTTCTGGATTATTTTTTCCCTCAGCATGGAAAAAATTTCCAGCACACGTGGCTGAATGATACGGCAAATATCATTTCTGCTTCTTTCCTTGGGAGAATCTCCTCCAACACCGGGAATCATTACAGGTTCATAGTTTTCAAGAATAGGCTCCCAGGCACAGCCTGACAGACACTTTATCCTTTCAGCCGCTTCAAAACTGATTCCGCAGACAATGGCAATATCTTTTGTAATGATGTCTCCGCCGTAATTTACGGATGCAGTACAGATCGGCGCATCATCCCAAAAAGCAATTGCATCAGTGGATCCGCCGCCCATATCAATCAGAATTGATCCCACATCTCTTTCATCTTTTGTTGTCGCCGCCTGTGCAGCTACCAGAGTATTCAGCTGAATCTCAGCAGTGTCAAATCCGGCCCGCTGAATGCATCTGTAAATGTTCTGCAAAGGGGTGGAGGAAGCCGTAATCAGATGCACACTTGCTTCCAAACGCACACCGATCATGTTTATGGGATCTTTTACCACAGCAGTTTCGTTTACCGTATAGTTCTGAACCACATGAGAAATCAATGTTCGGTCTACAGAAAGAGGAACAGCCGTTGCGGACTCAAGAACACGCTCTTTGTCCTCTTCTGAAATTTCCCGTGTATTGCTGTTGGGATCTTTCTGAACGACAGCAACTGCTCCGTGAGAATCCTGTGTCACAACCTGACATCCGTTTATCTGCGTATAAACCGTATAAACCTGATTTCCGCTCATCAGCTCAGCATCTTCAATCGCTCTTTTTATAGCCTGACTGGTTGATTCAATGTTAACAATAGTTCCGTTCCGAAGGCCTGTAGACTGTGCAACACCTACACCAGTAATCTGGAATTCCTTTTCAAGTGTCTGAGCATTTACTGTCACTTCTCCAATCAAACAACGAACATTGGAAGTCCCGATATCAAGACCAACAATCAAATCACTCATAACGCAGCCCCTCCAAACCTGTAAGAATAAGAACCGTAACGCGTGTCAATTTCAGTAACGTCACTATAGGTTTTCTCGAACACATCAACCATAACCATTACTGCTTCCATTGTCTCATCACCTAAATTTCGGTCAGAAAGCACTGGGATATGAGAATGAATTGGATATAAAATAAGCTCATAACTGCCGAATTCTGTTGGTACTACATGAATTTCAGAAAGAGCTGCCAAAAATTTCGGATAATCCTTCCTCAGAAAGCGGATCTGGTCAAGAAGTTCATGAATATCTGTAGAAAGTTTATAACCGTCGTTGAACCGTTCTATATCAAGTCCTGAAATCAGCGGCACAGATTCGTTAACCGCAAAATTTTCAACAGAAAAAATATTACCTCTTCTGTCAATAAGAACAGGCTGAGTCCGTCCGCCAATATTTACAAGACTGTATGCCACCGGCTCCCGTTCTTCTACGTTTACAAGAATAATGTTGGGGAATTTTTTCTCCACACTGATTGATTCAATTGCACTGTTTCCTGCAAGACGGGCAGAGAATGATGCTGTATCAAATTTCATCCATGAAGTCTGCTCCCAGGCATTAACATAACGGAGAAGAGAATCCGGAGACAGATTCTTGAGGCCCACAAACGAATACTCTACCGGCTTAAGACACGGGAATACAACTGTATAAAGCAAAGCTTCAACAAGGAGGACGGAGATAAGAATTCCCATGAGGATTTTGAGGATTCTCGTTTTTTTTGCCGTTTTTGACTTTTCTTCAGCATAATACTGCTCATATCCAGTATAGAAATAGTCATCACTCATATTCATTCTCCGATACAGTTTTGTACTGTGAAACATTAATTATAAGTCCGCAGGCAAGCATCATCACAATAACGGATGTTCCTCCCGCAGAAAAAAACGGCAGAGGAATACCTGTTGCCGGCATTGCACCGCTTGAAACAGCGCAATTCATAAGGGACTGAAAAAAAATCAATGTGCCGCAGCCGAATGCCAGAAGACTTCGGAATCTGTCTGCACATTTTGCTGCGATTATCATTGTGCGCACATAAAAATACCCCAAAACGATGAAATACCCTATGACACCCACAAATCCCATTGCTTCCGCAAATCCTGCAAAAATAAAATCAGCCTGAACTTCAGGAATGCGGCTGACGTATGACAAGCCGGTTCCGAATCCGTTTCCCCACATTCCACCTGCTGTAATAGCCCGTTTTGCATTGTTCACCTGAAAATTCATTCCGTTCACATCGTAGTCAGGAACAAGGAAAGCAATCAGTCTTTCAACACGGAATTCCGATGTAAAAATGAAAAGTATCGCAATCGGTATTGCAAACACAAGAAAAGCAAAAAACCAGCGAAGTTTTACACCGGCAATATAGAACATGCAAAGTCCAAGCAGCAGAAGAAACATTGAAGTTGAAAAATCATCCTGAAGATATACAACAACAACAAAAAGAAAAAGTCCGAGTGCAGCAGGATAAATACTGACTGCAGGATTATCCAGACGGTCCGCTTTTTTGTCGAAAAGATTCGCGCAAAAAAGAATCAGAGCAAGCTTTGCAAATTCCGAAGGCTGAAGAGTTCCTCCGCCGGGAACATTTATCCATCGTCTTGCGCCGTTACGCTCCTGCCCTATTCCGGGAAAAAACGTCAGAAGACAAAGCACAAAAGTCCCGATAACAAGGAAAGGCAGAATACGTCGGATATAATTCATGTCGAGACACACGGTTACGACCATCATTGCAAGTCCGCAGAAAAGAAAAAGCAGCTGCCTTTTTACAAAATACAGTGCGTCATCCTTTAAACGGAGCGCATAACTTTGAGAACTTGCGTAAAGCGTAATCAGCCCGAGACCCAGCAGAAGAACAATGGAGACAACAAGTCCCAGATCCATCTTTTTTCTGTTGAGAGGACGTTCCGGTCTGACAGAATATGTCTTGTTTGTACTGCTCACATTTGTCAGCTGATTCTGAGGCTGATTCTGATAAGGCACGGATTGCGTGATATAAGGCGGAAGTGAATAAAAATCATTTCCGGAATGACTGTCGTTCAAACACCCGCCTCCTTCTCCAATCTGTCAGTAATGCGTTCCAGTTTCATTCCACGGGAACCTTTTACAAGAACCAGATCACCTTCTTCAAGAAGGGCGCACAAACTGTCACACAACGAAGAAACTGCCCCGTCATCAGCAGAAGGACAGCACATTGCATTTACACCCGCTGCAGAAAAACTGTTTTCTTTTTCCACAGCATTGAAGGCCTTTGTCATGGCCTCACCAACAAAGACAACAGTGTCCGCACCGGAATCCTTTGCACAGCGGGCCATTTTTTTGTGAACAGCATCAGAATGCTCACCAAGCTCAAACATGTCGCCAAGAACCAGCACTTTTTTCCCGGGAACCTGCATGGAACCGTAATACCCGATTGCAGCTTCCATGGAATCTCCGTTGGCATTGTAACAGTCTTCCACCACAGTAAATTTTCCGTGTTTAACAGCACTTCTTCCGAACAAAGGAACAGTTTTTTCAATACCGGCTTTTATTTCTTCCGGAGAAAGGCCCAGTTCTTCAGCCAAAGCCACAACGCCAAGACAATTCTTGAAATTATAGGAACCGTTCAACGACAAAGTGATTTTACGGTTTTTCAAAGCGAATTCTGTTCCGGCAAAACCAAGATCCTTCACTTCTGAAATTTCGTTCATGGAACTGATTCCGAAAGTTTTTACAGTGCCGGCGGTCACATTCTTAAGGAATTCAACAAAAGAATCATCTTCGGGAACAAAACCCACAGAAGCACCGTCAAAAAATGAAAAAATCTTTTTCTTTTCTGCTGCAATAGCTTCTCTGCTTCCCAAAATTCCGATATGGGCTGTGCCCACATTTGTAATGATTGCATAACGCGGTTTGAGGACTGCAGCAAGTTCCCCAATTTCATCAACACGGTTCATGCCCATTTCAAAAATTCCGGCTTCATGTGACCGCCGGATTCTGAATACAGACAAAGGCAGCCCTGTCTCCGAATTGAAGTTTCCTTCCGTGGCAATCACATTGTATTTTGCACCGACAACATTTTTTGCAAGTTCTTTGGTGGTTGTCTTGCCGTTGCTTCCTGTGATGCCGATTTTTATGAGTTCCGGAAATTTTTCCACATAACGTGCAGCCGCTTTCTGCAAAGCTGTCAAAGTGTTTTTTACGATGATTACAAAAAGCCCTTTTTCAGTCAGTTTGTCATAAACCGGCCCGAATCTGTCAGAAGACACCTCTGCTGCAAACACCGCAGAAGCACCTTTGTCAAAAGCCTGCTGAATATAAGCGTGCCCGTCCTGATTCTCACCGATCAGAGGCACAAAAAGAGTATGCTCAGTCACATTACGACTGTCTGTCGCAACGTTTGTAAAAGAGAAATTCGTACTGCAGACAGCTGTATTCCACAACTTTCCTTCTGTTGCGGAACACAACTCATCCAATGTCAAAAGAGAATTCACACCCACCACCATGTTTTCTCATTATCAGATTTTTTGTGTCAGTCCCCAATGGACAAAAGTCCACAAGGTTCTATTATTTTTTACTTTTCGCTCAGTCTCCTACAATATTCACGCGAAGAATTTCTGAACTTTCTGCCGCGCGCATTCCATATTCCTCCTGAGCAATTTTTTCTATACGCTCAGAGCCTGTAAGAACACTGATTTCGCTTACAAGGCGTCTGTTTTCGTCAATAAGTTTGTACTGTTTTTCGTTCAAAGCCTTTACTTCCCGATTCAGGTTCGCATAACTGTGAATCTGGATTCCGGCAAGAACAAATGAAAGCGGAATGCAAAGAATCAGCATGACAATCAGAACAGTTTTCAGAAAACCGGACATTTTCGCACTCATCTATTCCAACTCCCTTTCCTTTCGGATTACCCGCAATTTCGCGCTGCGGGACGGCGAATTTTCGGACACTTCACTTTCTGTAGGACCTACAGGTTTTCTCGTAAGCAAAGTTCCGTGCGGTTTTCCGCCACAAGTACATATCGGCTGTTCCGGCGGACAAGTACACTGTTTGCCCCAATCCCGGAACATATTCTTTACAATACGGTCTTCCAGAGAATGGAAAGTGATTACTCCCAATTTTCCGCCTACTGCAAGATCTTTGAATGCATCGTTAAGCGCAACCGGCAGCCTGTTCAATTCCCCGTTTACGGCAATCCGCAAAGCCTGAAAAGTCTTTGTGGCTGGATGTATATTGCCGTGACGGTACTGAGCAGGAACAGCCGCATAAATGATTTCAGCAAGCACTTTTGAAGAAACGATTCTGCAGTTTTTTCTGGCCTCCACAATCGCCTTTGCAATACGCCTGCTGTAGCGCTCTTCGCCGTACTGATAAATCAGATCCGCAAGTTTTTCCTCACGCAGCGTATTTACCAGAACTTCAACTGAATCTCCGGCATCAGGACTGAGCCTCATGTCCAAAGGTTCGTCATATCTGAAAGAAAAACCGCGACCGCTTCTTTCATAATGAAAGACCGATATGCCCAAATCAAAAAGAATAAGATTGGGGCGCGGCAGACTTTCAGGATAATTTGCATAAAAATCGTTGAACCAGCCCAAGTGGAACATCATCCGGTCCCCGTAAACACTTAGGCGCTCACGGGCGCGAGCCTGAATATTCCGGTCTGCATCCAAACCGATTATACGCAAATTTTCAAACTGACTTAAAAATGCGTTGGAATGACCGCCCTCACCCAAGGTTGAATCAACCATGAATGCATCGTGCTCAAAAGGTTCACCAACTGGAGACAGATATTCCAAGGTTTCTGCCAGAAGCACCGGCGTATGGACAATTTCCACTATTCACTCCGTTTTTAAAAGCAAATATCCCTAAGACCTTCCGTTGCTTCCATGAAAGAATCTTCACTTTCAGCAAGGTATTCGCGGTATTTTTCGGAATCCCAAAGCTCCATGTACTTGTTGATTCCCAATACAACGCATTCCTTGGTAAGGCCGGCATATTGGCGCAAACTTTGAGGGATAGAAAGACGGCCTGCTTTGTCAAATTCCACTTCCTGCGCAGGCGCCACAAGACGACGCACTACAAGACGGGCTTTCGGGTCAAAAGGCGAAGCAGATTCCATCAGTTTAGATGACAGATTTTTCCATTCTTCGGGAGTATAGAGCCACAAGCAGTGATCCAATGCCTGGGTGATGATGAGAACATTTCCTGTTATCTCCTGCCGCAATCTTGCCGGAAAAAGGATTCGCCCTTTCTCATCCAGCGTGTTGCGGTATTCACCGGTCAACAATTCCATACCACTTATTACCACTAATCTCCACTATTTCCCACTTGTTAACCATTTTAATACATTTTTATTTCATGTCAACGTATCACAACTCCCACTTTCCAAAAAAATCAAAAAAATCAACATTTACTTAACGACGCTTGTATAGTGATGAAAAAGTCTGATAAATTATGGACAGGACCGGATATGATCAACACTTACAACGAATCAAAACTGC
The DNA here is from genome assembly GCA_024402435.1 of Treponemataceae bacterium. GTDB lineage: Bacteria > Spirochaetota > Spirochaetia > Treponematales > Treponemataceae > Treponema_I. The sequence continues at coordinate 15,331 of JAKSTU010000005.1, read as the reverse complement.
ATCACACTCTCAAAACCATGTATTCCCTGGAATTCAACGGGAAACAGGAAGTTAAACTGGACGGATTCATTTGTGACATTCTGGCAGAAGACGATTCTGTGATCGAAATTCAGACCGGGAACTTGGGAAAACTGAAGGAAAAATGCACTGTTTTCTTGAAAAACCGCAAAGTCCGCGTGGTTTATCCGATGGTTACATGCAATTACATTCATCTTACAGATGAAAACGGGGAAAAGATTTCAAGGCGGAAAAGTCCCAAAAAACAGAACTGGATTTCTCTTTTTTCACAGATTACAGGCCTGACAGAGCTTCTGCTGAAGCCGGGTTTTTCGCTGGAAGTGATTCAGATAACACAGGAAGAACACCGGATCCGCACGGAAGAACCGGTTCAGCTGAAAAACAAAAGCCGGCGGTTCCGCAAGAACTGGTACAAATCGGACAAAGAGCTGATTGCAATTACAGACAGGAAAGTTTTTACAAATGCGGAAGATTATTTTGCATTGCTGCCCGAGTCCCTTCCGGAAGTTTTTTCATCACGGACACTGAAAGAAATGGGCTGCAACAAAGAAGCAAACTTGATTCTCTGGGTTCTCTTCCACATGAATGCAATAGAAAAATGCGGACAAAACGGAAAACTGATTGAGTATAAAAAAAGCCCTGAGCTGTTTTGACACAAACTCAGGGCTGTATATACAAACTAAAGGAATTTACCAGTTGTCACTGGGGTTGTCAGCATCACGGTTTTCCATGTCATACAGGTCTGTAATGGCGCGCAAGTCGTCCATGTACATGTAGTACTGACCGTAAGCTGTCTCAGGATCGCAGTCTACGCGGAAACCGACAATGCGGAGTCCGGGACGTTCACCCCAGTATGCGCTCTGCTGAACGATACCGCGTTTTCCGTCTGATGAAGGCGGAATGGCAACTGTAAGCTTTCTCCAGCCTGAGAATGCAAGAGAACCCATATATACTTCAAAATTGTTTCCGAAGTAGTCCTGAACCAGAAGTGTCAGAGAATGAGCCTGATTGCGTCCTGCAACCCAAACAGAAACTGTCTTTGTAACACCTTCAATCGGAATGGGGCGTGCAGCGGTAATAAAGAATGAATTGATTCCGCGGTGGAAGAATTCAACTTTAACACCATATACTTTTGTATTTGTTGCACCGGCTACTTCAGAAGGCAGGGCAACCATATCAGCACGTTCTTCTGCTTCCAGATTGGAATAAGGTCCACCGTCAAAAAGGCGTCCTGTAATTACACCGTCATCAGAAGAGATGCGGCAGTTCCAGGAACCTTCACGTTCAAACAAATCCAGAGAAATCTCACGCAGAGCCTGGCGTGCAGAATCAGCGCTTTCTGCAGGATTGGGATCAGTCAGTGAATACTGGGCAAAAACTGAACCGGCAAGGCACAGAATTGCAATAACAGCAGCTAATTTTTTCATTTACCGGACTCCTCCTGAGCAGCAAAGTTAGGTTTGCGCAGCTCATAACCATCGTAAATAAAGTTCATTGTGTAAGTTGTATAGCGCAGCTGATCAAAGTAAATAGCAAAGTCATCTGCATATTCATTTGCATCTGCACGTACTCTGAATCCGATGAAAGTCAGATTTTCCGGACCTGAACGCAGCTTTGACTGCTGGCGAATATATGTAGGAATCTGAACAATAATGTTTCTCCATCCTTCAAAATTCATTGTGGTTGCAGGAAGAACATGTACTGTTCCGTAAGCATCACGGATGATTACTTCCAGGTAGTACAGATAGTTTGCACCCCATGTCCAAAAGTCAATCTGAGAAACCTGACCCATAAGGGGGATTTCGTACACAGCACCTGTATCGCGGTCTGCGGGATAGACTTCAAACCAGTTGTCACCCTTGCGGTCATAAGAAACCTGGGCACCAAGAACAAAAGGTGTTCCGTCAGCAGCTGTACGATAAGCACGAAGTGAATTCGGGATTCCTTCTGCATAACCGAACTGCGGATATGATTTGGCAGCAATTACATCACCATTGCTGTCTTTTTCGACGTGAATTGACCGGCTGGCAGATACATCCCACACCCAGTCTTTTGCATCAGGGTCATCGAAATTGTCAATGAGAATAGTCTCGACACTTTTTGTGTTGGGCTGTGCAAAAACAGGCACACAAAGCAAACTTACGAGTACGAGACAAATGCAGATTAAACCGCCCTGTTTCATCCAAAACTCCTTTAATTTTCAAGCGAAAGGCAATCAGACTGTGATTCTGTCACATTTCTTCAATATTATCGGCTTGAATTATATTTGTTGACACATACTTTGTCAAACTCAATATCGGCACTTGGACCTTCCGACTTGATTATTTTACTGCAATTATTTAATATAAACCAATCTCTATTATATAAATTTTTAGAGATTGATCTGTTATCAAACCAAGGAGTCAGACATGACCAGTTACAAAGAACTCGGCCTGGTAAACACAAAAGAAATGTTTGCAAAGGCTGTTAAAGGCGGATACGCTATTCCTGCTTTCAACTTCAACACAATGGAACAGATGCAGGCTATTGTTCAGGCTGCAGTTAAAACAAAATCACCCGTTATCATGCAGGTTTCAAAAGGTGCTCGCAACTATGCAAACGGAACAATCCTCCGCTACATGGCACAGGGTGCTGTTGAATATGCAAAAGAACTGGGCTGTGCAAATCCCCAGATCGTTCTTCACCTGGACCACGGTGATTCATTCGAACTCTGCAAAGATTGTATTGACAACGGATTCTCTTCAGTAATGATCGACGGTTCTGCACTGCCCTACGAAGAAAACATTGCTCTTACAAAAAAAGTAGTTGAATACGCTCACGCACACGATGTTACTGTAGAAGCTGAGCTCGGTGTTCTCGCCGGTGTAGAAGACGAAGTTGCTTCAGAAGTTTCACACTACACAAAACCTGAAGAAGTTGAAGACTTCTCAAAACGCACAGGCTGTGACTCACTGGCTATTTCAATCGGTACATCACACGGTGCATACAAATTCAAACCCGAACAGTGCACACGCAACGCAGAAGGAAAACTGGTTCCTCCGCCGCTCGCTTTTGACGTACTGCACGAAATCGAAAAGAGAATCCCCGGATTCCCGATTGTTCTCCACGGATCTTCATCAGTTCCTCAGGAAGAAGTTGATACAATCAACGCAAACGGCGGTAAACTTCCCGATGCAGTCGGTATCCCCGAAGAACAGCTCCGCGAAGCTTCAAAATCAGCAGTTTGCAAAATCAACATTGACTCTGACTCACGCCTTGCAATGACAGCTGCTGTACGCAAATACTTCAACGAACATCCCGAACACTTCGATCCCCGCCAGTACCTGAAACCTGCACGCGAAAACATGCAGAAGATGTACGAGCACAAAATTGTTGAAGTTCTCGGATCAAACGACAAACTTTGATTGACTGCCGGAAATAAAGCCGGTTCATAAAAAAAAGGCCGCTGATCAGTCAGCGGTCTTTTTTTTTTACAAAAGTGGTCTATGAAAGAGCTTATTCAAATGAGGAATTGCAGACCAACTTTAATTATTCAGCGTCCTTCGCAGTTTTTTCCACAGGAGATAGATTTTTCTGAATAAACTTCTGGTATTCCGCTTCTGCTTTTTCCATGGTCTGCTTATGACTGATGGATCCGGCGTTGTCCAGAACTTCTTTTCCTGTTGAAGAAAGAATTCTGTCCAGATGTTCAACATAGTCACTCATGTACATAGTTTTGTGTTCAATTGCGTTAATTTCTGCCAAATCAAAATATGCTGAAACCAGATTGTTTAAGATTTTCAATTCATCTTGTGTAAGATTATTTTTTGCGATCTAGATATCTTTTTTTGTCGGAAAATCGCCTTCAATCTGAACTGTTCGGAAATTCCGAACAGTTGACTCTTCAGTAAGTTCGCCTTCTTCAAAAATGTGCTTTATATGTTCACTGATATTTGCCTTACTTGACTGATACAATTCCACAAGCTGTGCTTGAGTAAGCCATTCAGTTTCATCTTCAAATTTTTACATTTATTTTGGCAAGACCATCCTGTGTCTGATAAATTACGATGTAACTTTTGTTTGGATTTTCCATTATTCTTCAATCTCTTCAATATCGTTTTTTACATCTTTGAGCAAATTTTTGAAAACCGCAGTTGCCTTAGAGATTTCTGCCCGGCTTTTTGTTCCGGAAGAGGGTTTTCACTCATAATGTATCTCCAGGGAAAGCTCATTTTCTTCTATTATATCATGTATATCATGCAAAAAATATATTTGATAATATTGTTGCAAAGGAAACAGTTTGTCTAAAAAAGTCATTAATCTTGTTCGCACAAAAATGATTAAATCAAAATTCATTTTGATTTTCACTCGCGCGAACTGATTGAATATCCTCGGAAGGCGAAACGGATTACCGTGATGGTGCGGACTCTACTATCGTGATGGTGCACAAAAAAGGCAGCTGATCAGTACAGCGGGATTTTTTGGTGTTATTTCAAAAAGCCGTATTCGTAGACTTGGGGTCTTAACTTTTCCGTTAGAATTGCATAGGCATTTTCAAAATCGTCAAACCGGACGGGAATGTTTTCGCCGTTTTCGTTGTAGCGTTTTATTGCCTGCCTTATCTGATACCAGCCTACGTCTGCACGGTTCAGTTTTAATTCTTCGCGTATTGAATGGTTTATATCAATCTCAAAATATTTCTTCCAGAGGAGTCTGCCCTGCTCCAGTACATTCTGTGATTCTGCTGAGAACGTTTTGCCTGCCATATACTGAACCATAAAATCGCTTTCAAACCTGTCCGGCGCATTTACTTCTGCTTCTGTGAAAGGAATAAAGTGATTTACGATTGACCATTTCTGACCGTTCCATTCAAGGTTATCGGCGCTGGCGGTAAGGTTTTTGCCGTTAAATAACATCCATATTAAGCAGTCGTTTATAAATTCTTCATCTAATTCTTTATTTGGAATCAAAAACTGGTCATTATGATTTTTCCATGTATGCCTTATTATTTGTCTTACTGTAAAAATTACAGCAATTTGCCATAAGTTTTCAGAAGTAACATAACAAGTTCCTTTATGTCCTATTTTAACGGTAGAGCTAAAAATTGATGTAGCTTGTCCTGAATTTTGTAAATCATTACTATCACATAATAAATGACCAATCGCACCATCAGACCATTTTCCTACCCCAGCTACAGTTACAGCATTTTTTAATGCAATTACGTTTTCATCATTTATCTTTGGTCTTTTTATCCATTTACTTAAAAAGTTTGAAGTAGCAATATTATAAAATTTCTTTTCACCTTCTGCTTCTGCATTTTTATTTAATATTTCACATGAAATTTCTGAAATTTGATATTTAGTTTCATTATCATTTTTCGTTTTCCAAATGAGAAATCCAATTGGAAAATCGCCATCCAATCCATCAAATGATTTTGAATGAACAATAAAACCATTTAAATATTTTGCATTCCAAACATTCCTAAAATTTTCAAAATTATTGGAATTGATATATTTAAGTGTTGAAAACATTGCCAGTGTTGCATTAGGAATTTCTAAAGCTATTCTTGCTACAAACTGAGTAAAAAGTTCATTCGTTGCTTTACCGTATCTATTCATACACATAGCTGCAAATTTTGTTTTGGCTACTTTTTCCTTATTGCCCTGATTAAAACCTTCACCACTTTCCGCATAAGGCGGATTTATCAGCACCAGTATTTTCTTTTTCCCGGCTTTTGCGTCGGCGATGATTTTTCTTAAGCTTTCCGGCACTTTATTTGTAAGCGAATAATCAATTTCTCCGTCGTCTGTAATGTCGTCATTCAAATAGTCGTACTGAAACCTTTGGGCAGCAACACAGGTTTTTGCAGCTTTCATCACGTCCACATCAGCCTGATCCAGCGTGCTCATAAAAATATTGCGAGGATTTGAGTGTTTCGTTTCAAGATTGCCAACACCGCAGCACATATCCCAGACAATGTATTCTTTCTGCCAGCCGTTACCCAGCGTTTTGTTCAGCAGCTCATAGGCTTTGTCTACAACATGCAGCGGCGTGTAATATGCGCCTTTAAAACTTCTTTCGTCATAAGGAATCAGACTGTCGCGGCGTTCCAAAAGATAGTTTCTGTATTCTTCCTTCGGAGGCCTGTCGAAAATTGCCCAGAATTTTCTATAGCCTTCTACGCTTCCAAGTTCATAAAGTTTTCCGTTCAGAGAAAAAACAGGTTTTGTTCCCTTGTGCAAAAGTTCCGCCGGAAGATTTTCGTGAGTGCTTACAGTTCCGTCGTTCATAATGTCAGCATAAAAAAGCAGGGCATAATCTTCCTGAGAGACGCCCTTGATTTCTTTCCCGATCATTTCAACCCATTTGTCAAAAACCTGCTTCAAGTTGTCCGGCGTAATCTGGGTTCGTATAATTTCGCCTTTTTCTATTGCATTATGAACAGCTTCAATAAATTCATTTTCGTTCAGCTGAATATTATAGGAAACAAAATGCGTACCAATAAACTGGCTTACTTTATCCAGTGCGTCCTGAGTAACATCGCTGGCAGATTTTCCCCACTTGATATCAATATTTTTGTCCTTCAGAAAAGGCAGTACAGTCTCTGTTTTCATGAGGGCAGCTTTTTTCGTATCTATAACACATAAAAACGGAGGGATTTCTTCTCCATTTTTCAAAGCCACGAACACATATCTCAACAACTGTGTGAACATTTCATAAGTGGAATGTCCGCCACCATGTTTTGCTTCAAACCAGATTTCTTTTGTCTGAATATCTATAAGATTTTTCTGATAGCCTTTAAGTTTAAGGGCTTTTATGTAAAGGTCTTTTACATCTTCTTCCGAAGTTGTTTTCTGCAGTTCATCATAAAGAGACATTTGTTATCCTTAAGGGTAAGAAAATAAACTTTACAAAACACAAAGGATTAAACTTAATCCTTTAACATCAATATAGAATTATATTTAATCCTTTTCTAGTATCTAAGGATAATTTTTAACTAATCTCGTCGTATGAGCTTCAAAGAAAACCTTCGATTTATGCTGGATTCTAAAGGCTGGCTTATAAAAGAACTGGCATCGAAAACTAGAATTAGTGAAAATACATTGAAAACTTATTTGAAGACCAATTCAGTTGAACCCAAGGCTACGAACGCAGTAACGATTGCAAAGGCTTTGGGCGTTACTGTGGAATACCTTGTCACCGGAAAAAACGAACACGGAAAATCCTTTTCCTCTGATGCCCGCTTTGTGGCAGAAACTTTTGACACCCTTTCCGAAAGTGACAAAAAATCAGTTCTGGCACTGGTAAAAGAAATGAAATCCCACAGTCTGTAGCAACTGAAAAACGTGCAGCATCCGCAATCCCATTTGTTGACTTATTCAACAAAACTAAGTTACTATGTCAAAATGACCAGAGAAATACCTATCTTTTTTGCTACCGACGCTAATTACGCCCCTTTTTTGACAGTCAGTTTGAATTCCCTTTTGCAGAATGCATCTGAAGATTATTTTTACAAGATTTATGTTCTTACAACATCTCTTGAGGAATCGCTCCAAGAAAGAATCCGTAAAGTTCTGACAAAAAATTCCAGCATCGAATTCATTTCACTCAAAAATGAACTTGACAAAATCCAGGATCTGTTCCATTTGAGGGATTATTATTCAAAGGAAACTTATTACAGATTCTTTATTCCTGATCTGTTCCCTGATTATGACAAAGTCCTTTATCTTGACTGCGACATTATCGTTCTTGATGACATTTCAAAACTTTACAACACGGATATCAATGATTACTATGCGGCCGCAGCGGTTGAAGAAGTAATGCAGACTGTAAAAGTTTTCGGTGACTACACGGTCAAAAATCTTGGAGTGCCAACAGAAACATATTTCAATGCAGGTGTTCTGCTCATCAACAACAAACGCTTCCTAAAATTCAAGATTGCGGAAAAATTCGTTGAGCTTTCAAAGCAGTACACTTTCCGAGTTACTCAGGACGAAGACTACCTGAATGTTCTTCTCAAAGGAAAAGTCAAACTTGTGGACTTGGGATGGAACAAAACCGCGTACAAAAATCCTGACTTTGATGACAAAGACCTTAAACTGATTCATTACAAGATCAACTGGAAGCCTTGGCATTATGACAACGTGCTCTACCAGGAATATTTCTGGAAATATGCGAAAGAAACTGATTTTTATGACCAGATTCTTGCAATGCGGGATGCTTATGGTGACGATCTTAAGGCCAGAGACCGAAAACAGTATGAAAATCTTGTTCAGATGGCTATTGAAGATTCAAATAATCCCAACAACTACTGCAATACAGTGGTGAAATTTGAAAACCAGAAAGCAAAAGGTCTTGTAAGAATCAACAACCTTAAGTTGATTTCAAAACTTATCGGCTTAAAAGAAAGGTTCAAATCAAATGACTGAAATGGCAGCAAATAAAATACAGCAAGTGGTAAAAAAGGAAACGGACCGGCTCAAGATTCTTGAACGCATAGATGAGTATGAAAAGAAAGGCTGGTGGTCCAAGGATGTTGAAGATGATCCTCCCACAGTTCCGCTTACTGCAGACAAAGTGGATTACCTCAACAAAAAGTTTTCGAACAAGATACTCACTTTTTTTGTCAATAAAATTGCCTGGAATTTCATAAAAAAGCTGGTAAAGCAAAAGGCTCTCAGGATAAAAGAAATCAAGGGAATCGAAAATTTTGAAGCTGTCCTTGACAAAGGTGTGATCATCACCTGCAATCACTTCAATGCTTTTGACAACTTTGCACTTCACTATGCTTTTTATCCCTACATCAAGGCAAATCTTTACAAAGTGATCCGCGAAGGCAACTTTACTTCATTCCCGGGATTTTACGGACTTCTGTTCCGGCACTGCAACACTCTGCCCCTCAGTTCCAATCTTTCATGCATGAAGCTTTTCAGAGAGGCCATAACAGAACTTCTTTCAAAAAAGAAAAAAATTCTTGTTTATGCTGAACAGGGAATGTGGTGGAATTACAGAAAACCCCGCCCCATGGAAAGAGGTGCTTTTCTCTTTGCGGCAAAAGCAGCTGCTCCTGTTCTGCCGGTTTTCATTACAATGACTGATTCGGATGATGTTGATAATGACGGTTTTCCTGTTCAGGAATATACGGTGAATATTCTTGAGCCAATTTATCCCGACCCGGAAAAATCAGAAAGAGAAAACATTGATTACCTCAGAAGCAAAAACTACGAAGTCTGGAAAAACTGCTACGAAGATTTTTACAAAATGCCTTTAACTTATATTACAGAGGATTAACATGGCTTTATATCTTGTTTCCATATTGGGTGGTGTCGGTATTGTTGCACTCGTAAATCTGCTGATCAACAGTCAGTTTTACAATCTTTCCGCTCTTTACATAATCCTTTCTTCCATACTTGGTGCTGTGGGTGTAATTGCCATTGACGGAATCCTTGCAACTTTTATCCGCCGTGCTCTGCCTGAAAAATGGTTTGACTACAAAGCCAAAATCCACACTGTTCCTGAATGGGAAGTAAAACTTTACGAAAAACTCGGTGTAAAAAATTGGAAGGATCATGTTCTGGAACTTGGTGTTTTTACGAATTTCAGCAAGAAGACAATCGCTGATCCAAGAAGCCGGGAATATATCGAAAGATTTATTCTTGAATGCAATTACGGTGCTGCAATTCATCTTTCAAACGCAATTCTGGGTTTTCTGCTGATTCTTTTTTACCCAAGAAACCTGTGTTTCTTTATTCCCTTTCCATTATGCATCATAAACTTTGTATTGAGCATGATGCCTTACATGATTCTGCGGTATAACCTGCCCCGCCTCATGAGAACAAGAAATGTTCTTGAAAAGAAGGAACTTAGGGAAGCAGCCAAATAATACCGAAACTTTCCTCACCTGCCCAAAAGTTCCGGCAGTTCAGTCTGTCTGTTCCTGATTCAGTTCCAGGTTTGCCCGGTCCAGAAGTCCCGGCATGAAAACCGTGGTTCTGTTCCGTCCGTGCTCCTTGGAATAATACAAAGCTTTGTCAGCGCGGGAAGTAATGTAGTCAGGTGTAATGTTCGGCATGTCGGAAAAAAAGAAGCCGCCGATGCTGACCGTAACCGGAATAACCTGTCCTTTGTCCTGAAAGTTCATGTTTTCCACGGCCTTACGGATTCTTTCCGCAACAGGAAACACATTGTCCCTGCGGCACTCGGACAGCAGAACTGAAAATTCTTCGCCGCCAAAACGGGCCACACAGTCCCCAGCCCGGACAACGCGCTTCAAAGTTTCTGACAAAGCAATCAGAACTTTGTCGCCCACAAGATGCCCGTATGTATCATTGAACCGCTTGAAATGGTCTATATCCAGCATGAGCATTGCAGAAGTCCGTCCATAACGGCGGCTTGCGGCAATGCTGTTTGCAAGACGGGTAAAAAAGTAGTCGCAGGTATAAAGCCCTGTCTTCGGGTCAGAAATCGATGATTCGTAATGAAGGCCGTTCTGCATTGTAACCGACAGCACAGAAAACATCCGGTGCATATAATCAAGTTCTGCAGCCGAGTAGTCGTTTCCCACAATTCTTTCGCTGATTATGCTTATTCCGTAAACGCCGCCGATTCCGACCAGCGGAATGATGAACTTGGGTTTGAGATCTGAATAAAGTGTGTCCAGAACAGAGCTGTCCAGTTCGGAACGGATTTCATCAGAAGAAAAAGTTTTTCCGTAAAGTTCAGAAGGTGTAAATCCGGAAAAATATTTGAACAGAGTTTCAAAAGATCCGGCGGGAAGCCGGTAGTTTGAACGGGTCATCCGCTGATAAAAAAACTGCCTCAATTCCTCTTTCCGCGGAATTTTTACCACAAAAAGCACGGACTGCGGCATGAAATAATCAAGAAACTGTCCGATCAGATAATCCAGCATGGAATCAATATCAGTAAAAGAAATCAGACTGGAAATATCACGGACAGTGCGCTTAAGTTCCCTGTTTTCGCGCTTCAGGTTTTCAAGAGAAGCAAGGATTCCGGTCTGCTGCAGATAATCATACTTTTCAAGATTGCCGGCGGAAAAATCATTCATGGTTTTTAATCACAAAAAACTGCACTACTCCGTTTCCTGCAACTGCAAGAACCAGTGTGACAATGGAAAGTGCAAGATAAAGGCCCGGCTTGATGCAAAGAAAATACATGGTCCAGATGAGAGAAGGCATTATCAGTGCAATCAGCACGGCAAAAACAGTCAGAATAATTGAAACAACTTTCAGAGATGTTCGGGAAGGATTCAGCAGGCGGATGAAAAGGCATGCAAAACGGATGAGCAGTACCATTGCCACAATAAGGGACGGATACCAGAAAAGCAGAAATGCATCATAGCTTTTGTTCATCGAAATAATCCTGAAAGGCAGGAAAATGGCATAAAATCCCAGAATGTAGGCTACGGCGTTGTCAAGTTTGAAAGAAAGGCTTCCGCGTCCGAAAACAGCAAAGAAAACAAAGCAGAGAGCCAGAGGAATTGCGGTCTCCATGGAAAAGCAGAAAAACCAGTTGCTGTAAAAGTCTTCAGGGGCAAGACGGTATGAACTGAAGAGAAAAACAGAAGCCAATGTATACAGGAAAGAAAGTACCAGACCAAGATAAAAAATTCCCCGGCGTGCGGCACGGGAAGTTTTGTCCGGAACAGACTGATGGAGCAAAAGTGAAACAGCTGGTATTGCACAGAGCAGATAAATAAACATAAAGAAAAAATACCATGAAAAAAGAGCCAGTTCAAGCGGTTTGGCGTGTTTTATGCATACAGGTTCCAATGCCGAGTTTTGTGAATACTGTTTGCAGTGGAAAAATAACGGAACGCACCCGGAGCCTGACAGGAAATCACTTGCAACTTGTTGCACCGCAATTTTTTGTCAGGATTTCGGCGTAAGTGCAGTTATTTTTTCATATATGGCCTGCAGAATTCATTCGTGTTGCTTCAAGAAGAAAATCGTATTAGAATGGACGCGGGAGGGCTTGTCTGATGAAACGATACACATTGGCCATAATGGTTCAGGATCTCAACGATTCATACACCGGTGACGTCATACGCGGAATCAAGCAGTTCTGTGAAGACAAGCCAGTCACACTCCTTGTTTGTCCCGTAAAACTTCCGGAATATCCTTACGGAATGTTCGAATATCAGTTCTGGACCGGCTCTGAATTCCTGAAACTGAAAGAAATTGACGGAATCATCATAATAAGCGGCGTTTTTCTGAGCGCCTTTTCACAAAAAGAATTTTCCGAACTTCTTTCGCCCTTTCTTCACAAGCCCATTGTTTCAGTTGGTGTTGATCTTGGCATCAAAGAAATTGACTACACCTACGTTGACTGCGAAGCCGGTTTCAGACAGGTTTTTGATCATCTGACAAAAGTCCACGGCTGCAAAAAAATCGCTTTTCTTTCAGCAAGCATGACACATTCTGTGGAAGCTGAAGAACGGTATGAAATGTACCGAAAACTGATTTCCGAATACGGAATGCACTTTGACCAGAATCTGGTTTTTGACGGTGATTTTACCCATTCCAACACGACAATTTTTCTGAGGGAAAGACTCAAATCCCGTGAAGACGTCAATTTTGATGCTTTTATCTGTGCAAACGACCGTATGGCCATTGCGGCAATCGACGTGCTCACCGAGCTGGGGGTCGCAGTTCCGAAAGACGTTATTGTCGTAGGTTATGACAACTGCGATGACTGCGAATCCTTTCCCATTACACTTTCAACAATTAGTCAGCAGATAGAAGAACAGGGAGCAAAAGCCACAGAACTTCTGATGCAGAAAATCGAAGGCGGAAAATCGGAAACCCATGCATGCAAAGTCAATGCAGCGCCTTTTTACAGAAAATCATGCGGATGTGTTGATCTTTTTGATCCCATTACACGTTATATCGATTCAAAGGGCAAAAAGACACTGCGGAACAGACAGCATCCCCAGACTTTGAGCATCATGCAGCAGAACATAGACATGATGAATCTGTATTACATGATGGACTTCATCCAGAATACCGAAATTCTTGACAACCTTTTCATGCGGCTTCCCAAACTTCTGAACGAAGTTGATATTTCTTTCATGAGTGTCTATCTGTACAAAAAGCCTTTTCTCCATGAGCGTGGAGACGGTTTCATCATTCCTGAAAAAGCGCAGCTTTATGCCTACATTGATACGGAACAGGGCGTAGTCACAATCGATGACACAAGATTCGTCAATCCTTCCGAAAAATTCTTCATCAGGGAAAATGCCTCTGAGGGATTTGAACAGTTTGTTCTTCAGCCGATTTTTTACGGAAAGCTGATTTACGGATACATGATTTACAAACTTGGCAGACGTGACCTGACACTTTACAACGTGTATATGAAAGCTCTTTCAAACTCCATTGTAAATGCATTCAATTACACCGAAAAACAGAAGAAGAACACCGAACTGATGGAAGAAAACCTCAAGCTTTCCGAAGTCAGCAGAACCGATGAACTTACAGGTATTTTCAACAGACGCGGCTTTATGGACTACGGACAGAGACTGATTGATTTTTCTCTCGGGATGAAGTCCAGCGGACTGATTTTTTACTGCGACATGGACAACCTTAAAGTCATCAACGACACATTCGGTCATGATGCGGGTGACAAGGCGATAAAAGCCGTTGCTGACGTGCTTAAGAACTGTTTCCGGCAGAACGATGTTGTTGCACGCATGGGCGGTGATGAATTCGCAATTGTAGCAAACGGTCTTAAAGAATATCAGATCAGCGCCGTAGAGAAGAAAATTGAAGACACTACAAAAGAATACTGCAGGGTCAATTCAATGGATTTTGACATTTCCATAAGTATGGGCGCGGCAGTTTATGACGAGTACCATTACGAACTGAAACGGCTTCTCACACTGGCGGACAACAAACAGTATCAGATCAAGCGGATGAGACACAAAGGCCGCAAATAAAGCTGAAAAACCCGATCCGGCTGTGGCAGGAAAAACCGATAAACCGGGCAAAAAACAAAAAAGGCTTGTTCAACACAGTTGCGTGATGACCAAGCCTTTTTTGCAACTGAGCGGGCTTTTCAACCCGCCGCAGAATCACAAATCAGTTTGCTTTGCAGATTTTTTCGAAAGAATCTACTTTGAGTGCAGCACCACCGATAAGTCCGCCGTCAACATCAGCTTTTGCCAGAAGGTCAGCTGCGTTTTCGGGTTTCATTGATCCGCCGTACTGAATGATTACATTGTCAGCAACAGCAGCACCGTACATATCAGCAAGAACTTTGCGTACGTATGCGTGGATTGCTTCTGCATCATCAGGAGTTGCTGTTTTTCCTGTACCGATTGCCCAAACGGGTTCGTATGCGATAACAACATTTGCCATCTGTTCAGCTGTTACGCCTTCAAGACCTTTGCGTGTCTGCTCTTCACAAACAGCTTCTGCTTTTCCGGCTTCGCGTTCTTCAAGAAGTTCTCCGATGCAGAGAACAACTTCAAGACCATGTGCCAAAGCCAGTTTGACTTTTTTGTTGATCATTGCATCATCTTCACCGTAAATGTGGCGGCGTTCTGAGTGACCGAGAATTACAGACTGAACTCCCAGATCTTTGAGCATAAGAACAGAAACTTCACCAGTGTGAGCTCCGCTTTCTTCTGTAGACATGTTCTGTGCACCAAGGCGGATATTTGATCCTTTGATGATCTGTCCTACAGCGTCAAGATTTGTAAATGACGGAGCGATCATGTATTTGTTTTTTCCGTCTTTGAGGGCTTCAACAAGACCTTTTGCAAGCTCAACAGCTTCAGTCTTTGTTTTGTTCATTTTCCAGTTACCGGCGATATACGTCTGTCTCATAGGAGTCTCCTGTAAATATTGTTTTATCCGCTGCAAAGTGCTGCATGCGGCAAAAGTCATATGACGGATAAAATTATATCGAATGGATTTGTTTGTTTCAACAGGATATGACTCTCACCGGCAATTCAGTACCCGCGGCAGAAAACTTTGTCATACGTGCGAACTGCATTGTCATACGCGCGAACTGCATTGTCATACCCGACAACGCTTTGTCATACGCGACAACGCTTTGTCATACGCGCGAACTGCATTGTCATACGCCCGAACTGCATTGTCATACGCGACAACGCTTTGTCATACGCGCGAACTGCATTGTCATCCTGAGCGAAGTCGAAGGATCTCCTCATAACTTTATACGCTTTGTTGGATGTTTCGACTCCGGCTGTGCCTCCGCTCAACATGACAAACTGGAGAATTTACTGCGTCCATTTTTGGCGGCATGACACAGCGGGGGCATTATACACTGACAAAGCACGTTGTCATACACGCGA
>JAKSTU010000049.1 GCA_024402435.1 Treponemataceae bacterium | reverse complement strand
TGCGTGGATCCATTGCATCGTTGTGTTTCCAAGGTTCTGGAATACAGATCATAACAGCAAGTGGAAGAGGCATTCCGTTCATTACAAGGAATTCCAGAGTGTTGTCCAGCATTGCAGAGTCAGAACCTGTTGTATCAATTGCAGGAAGGATTTCTGCAATTTCATCATCTTTGAATACAGGTGATTTGATTGTTTCTTCGCGTGCCATCATACGGTCAGCGTTACCGCGGATTGTATTGATTTCGCCGTTGTGAGCAATGAAACGGTTCGGATGTGCACGTTTCCAGGAAGGCTGAGTATTTGTAGAGAAGCGTGAGTGAACCAGAGCAAGGCTTGAAATATATTCAGGACTCTGAAGATCTGTGTAGAAAGTTCTGAGCTGCTGAACAAGGAACATACCTTTGTAAACAATTGTGCGGCTAGACATAGAACAAACGTATGTGTCGAAACTTGAATGTTCAAACTGACGGCGAACCATATAAAGCTTGCGGTCAAAAGCAAGACCTTTTTCTACATCAGAAGGACGTTCAATGAAACACTGCCAGATTGCAGGCATACAGTCCCGGGCTGTTTTTCCAAGAACAGTTTCGCGAACAGGAACTTCACGCCATCCCAAGAACTTAAGGCTTTCTTTTTCACACAGAGTTTCAATCATGCGCATAGCCTGAGCACGAATAAACTTGTCCTGCGGAAAGAAGAACATACCGACACCATAGTCGCGTTCTTCTCCAAGAGTGATTCCGATTTTAGCACATTCAGCTTTGAAAAACTTATGGGCAATCTGTACAAGAATACCTACACCGTCACCAGTTTCGCCTGTGGCATCTTTACCTGCCCGGTGCTCAAGTTTTTCTACAATGGAAAGAGCATTGTCCACAATCTTGTGTGTCTGTGTTCCGTCAATGTTTACAACAGCACCTATACCACAGGCATCGTGCTCAAAAGACGGATCGTAAAGTGTTTTCATGGTTCCCCCTGAATGGCCAAGTTTAACCGGGCCCTGCACAAAATAAAAAAGGCGACCGAAGACAGCACAGAATCATAGAATGATTCTTACAACCGTAAGATTGCGCCGACCTCATTGTCGCCTGAAAAAAAAAGACGTTTTAGGACAAAGCAGACAAATTCTGCACTGTCATAAAACGTCTTTGTTTCCATAAAAATATATTTTTATCAGCATTTTTACAAGTACCTTTTTGAAGGTTTTGAATAAAAATACAGAAAAATGCATAATTACTCTGAATTTCGTGTTTCGTGAATATTAAAAGCTTTTTCCATCAGCAGTTTACGAATGATTTTCGGCAGACATTCCCGCAATGGCTCCGTTTCACTTTGTCCGGGACACAAAGAGAGGCCCTGCTCCATAATATCTATCATGACAGGCGGTACAGCACCAAGAATTGCAACAGTTTCTTTAAATGTATACTGTCTGTGGGCCAAAGGCGGTTTATGCTGAGAAAGTTTTTCGGCGGGATAGAACTTGCAGGGTTTCCAGACGGTTTTTCCGTTTTTTCCGTGAAAGGAACTGCAGCCGAAAAGACGGCAGATAAAAGGACGCCCGCCATATATTGTGCAATGATAATCTGATTCAGGGTCAAAAAAGATGCAGGTTTTTCTTTCAGGATCAAAAGGAAATGAATCCTGTGCCAAAGCTTCTGCAGTTTCCGGCCTGTTTTTTATAAGCCAGTCAGCCATGTAAATCACTTCGGCTTCATACAGATCAGGCTCAAAGTCGATGCAGCAGGAGCCGCAGCCGGAAGGACAGGTAAACTTTGTCTTTTCATACCAGTCCTTCTGCAATTTTTCAAGCTCAGCGTAGAGAAAGGAAACTTTTTCGACTATTTCTTCAGAGCGGGTCATTGGAATTCCACGTCCGCTGGCGGACTACCGGGTTTGCTTACACAAACCCGCACATTGTTTTACTTTTTGTATGCACTATCATGGACTCCAGCGATTGCACGCCCACTGGGTTCGTCCATCTTTTTCCAGGCTTCGTCCCATTCCAGGGCTTTTGCTGTGGAACAGGCAACACCTGCTTCATGAGGAACACACAAAGCGGCACTGTCACTGGGGAACAGTCTGCTGTAAATTTCCCGATAGAAGTACTCTTCCTTTGTCTTGGGAGTATTTACGGGGAAACGTTTTTCTCTCTGAGCAAACTCAACATCGCTTACTTTTGCGTTTGTCATTTCCTTAAGAGTATCAATCCAGCTGTAACCTACTCCGTCACTGAACTGCTCTTTCTGCCGCCAGCAAACTTCAGGAGGCAGAATGTCTTCAAAGGCTTTGCGCACAATCCATTTTTCAATGCGCTGAGTTCCGTCAGGAAGGCGGATGCTCATTTTGTCATGAGGATTCAGCCCCATTGCAATGTCAATGAACTCTTTGTGCAGGAAGGGAACACGGCCTTCAATACCCCATGCCATAAGAGATTTGTTTGCACGGGCGCAGTCATAAAGGTGCAGTTTGCTCATTTTGCGAACCAATTCTTCATGAAATTCCTGTTCGTTGGGAGCCTTGTGAAAGTAAAGATAACCGCCAAAAAGTTCGTCGCTTCCTTCGCCGGAAAGAACCATTTTGATTCCCATGGCTTTGATCGCACGTGCAAGCAGATACATAGGAGTTGAAGCCCTGACAGTGGTTATGTCATAAGTTTCAATGTGATAGATAACGTCTTCAAGAGCATCAAGTGCTTCCTGAATTGTAAAATGGATTTCATGATGAACTGTACCGATGTAATCAGCGGCTTTACGTGCGGCGGCCAAGTCAGGAGAACCTTCAAGACCGACTGCAAAACTGTGGAGCTGAGGCCACCATGCGTCTTTAAGAGAACCGGTTTCAACACGTTTTTTTGCAAACTTCTGTGTGATTGCCGCAATTACAGTTGAATCCAATCCGCCTGAAAGAAGAACACCATAAGGAACGTCAGACATAAGCTGAGCTTTTACTGCTTCTTCAAGACCGTTACGGACTTTTGCAATGACAGAAGGATCAACAATTTCACCTTTGTCGTCTGTAGCGCAAGGTGCGTCTTTTACAGCTTCAAAGCTTTCCCAGTCACGTTTGTACCAGCGCACAGGCTTTTTGTCTTCTGAAAGTGACCAGTAATAACAGCCGTTGGGAAACTCTTCTACAGTTACGCAGTCAGCTTCCAAAGCTTTAAGTTCGCTTGCCACATAATAACGGCCTTCTTTGTCCCAGCCCTGATAAAGGGGAACAACACCGATTTCATCACGGCCCACAAGATATGCGTCTTTTTCGGAATCATAAAGTGCAAAAGCAAAAATACCGCTCAGATCTTCAAGAAAATCAACACCCTTTTCTTTGTACAAAGGAAGGATTACTTCGCAGTCACTCATTGTCTTGAACTGATATTTTCCTGCATACTGGCGACGGATTTCCTGATGGTTGTAGATTTCGCCGTTTACAGCAAGAATGATTTTGCCGTCGTCACTGACCAGAGGCTGTTTGCCGGAAAAAGGGTCAACAATGGCAAGGCGTTCATGAGAAAGAATAGCATTATTACCTGTGTAGACTCCGCTCCAGTCCGGTCCGCGATGACGGATCTTCTTGGACATTGCAAGCACCTGAGCACGCAGCTCTTCTTTCAGCCCTTCATAAATCGGCTGGCTTCCGCTGTTCAAATCAAAAGCTCCAACAAATCCACACATAATTGTATTCCTCCTGTAAAAAAAAGACGCCTGACCCAAAAATGAGCCAGGCGTCTTTGCCTTAAACTGAAAAAATCATATTGACCTATAGAAAAAAAATCAAGACCCCTTACACAAAAGTTCTGATTGTTTCAAAAAGCAGGTTCAAATCAATGGGTTTTGCAAGATGACCGTTCATTCCCGCAGCCAGAGCCTTTGCTTTGTCTTCTTCAAATGCGTTTGCAGTCACCGCAATTATTGGAACTGAAGATTTTTTCTTGTCCCTTATGCGTCTTATCTGCCTTGTTGCTTCATATCCGTCCATAACCGGCATCTGAATATCCATAAGAATAAGATCATACATGCACTCGGTCATTTTTTTGATTTTTTTAACGCACTCAAGTCCGTCAGACACAACGTCCACAACAAAGCCAGCATCTTCAAGAAGATCAACAGCAATTTCCTGATTCATCAGATTGTCTTCTACAAGAAGAATCCTTTTTCCCTTGGTCCACTCCATAATATCAGTTTTGCGGGAAGCTTTTTTCGTGACAGCAGGCTTTTTCTCAACTTCTTCTTCCGCAAATCCAAGCGGCAGCCGAACCTGAAATTCAGTACCGCCATCCAACTCTGATTCAACACTGATTGAGCCGCCCATAAGATCCACAAAACGCTTCGTAATTGCCATTCCAAGGCCGGTTCCCTGTGTACCTCTTACAACACTGCTTGTTTCCCGGGCAAAAGGTTCAAAGATTTTTTCCTTAAAACCTTTGGTCATGCCGATTCCGTTGTCACGCACCGTAATAACATAATCCGCCATGTTTGAGTCAGAACCGGGAATCTCTCTTGCACTGACCCAAACTTTTCCGCCGGATTCTGTAAACTTTACAGCGTTTCCTGTCAGATTAAGCAGAATGCGGTTCAGTCTCAGCTTGTCGCAGTATACATTTTCATGAACCAGGTCAGAAACGTCAAAATTCATTTCAATATGTTTTTCATCCGCAGAAGTTTTTACGACTATCAGCAGTTCGTTAAAAAACGTCCTTAGGTTGACCTTTTCCAGTTTCAGCTCTGCTTCTCCGCTGTCAATAAGATTAATAGCAAGAACATTGTTTACAAGGTTAAGCAGAACATTGCTTGCAATTTCAATCTGATCAAGACATTCAAGAAGTTTTTCTTTGTCCCTCAGGTTTTCTTCCGCTTTTTTTGTATAGAACTTTGCAGCTCCCATGGGAGTTTTTATGTCATGGGACATATTGCTTATAAACGTTGTTTTTGCCTTGTTCGCAGCATTTTCCGATTCAATTTCCTGCTCAATCTGCCTGTCAATTTCTTTCAGATCTTTTACTCGGTTTATACGGGCAATTTCGCCCATGCACAACTCAATGTAAGAAAAAACCTGAACACAAGTCAGCCCGCCCAAAAGACATGAGCCGCCGAACAAAATCTGCAGAAAAGAAATGATGATAGTAGGAAGCAAAGCCACAAGAAGGAACTGGAAAGATTTGGGATTCCTGCATTTTGTAACATTGCATATTGAACTTATTGTAGTTGCCAGCATGTAGGAGTATGAAGGAACCAGCTGCATGAAAAAAAGGCTTCCTCTGTGATACGCTCCGTCCTGACTGATATAAAAAAGCCAGCCTGTTTTTATTGTTGCAAGAGTCAGAACCACTGTAACAAAAATCGGGATCATGGAAATAATGCGGCCGGCTTTTTCCTTTACAAAAAAAGTTTCATTGATTGATTCAGAAAAATTGAACCATTCGTAGGAAGTACAAGTAAGACAGACCATGTAAACCGCATTTATGCTGAAAACTACGGGAACACTCCAGGTGATTATTTCAAGTTCCAGAAGGCGTGCAGGAACATTGACTGCAAGATAAATTGTAAGTGCAACGGAATACTTGGTGAAATTCTTTACAAGAAGATTGTCCTTCTGGTTCCAGCTGCGAAAAGTGATATAAGCCGAAATCAGCAGCATGATGTATTCAAATGCCATTTTCTCTACGTCATTCATAACAAACTTCCTACTACTTTTTTCTTCTTGTGTTCTGCGGCAGATGCTGCATGATTTCATTCACTTCAGAAATATCAAAGGCCTTTGAAATCTGACCGTTCATTCCGGCATCCATTGCTTTCTGTCTTTCTTCATCATACCAATCCGCCGTCACTGCAAAAATCGGTATGCAGGCTTTTGCAGTGTCTTCCAATTTTCTGATTTGTACGGTAGCTTCCAGTCCGTCCATAACCGGCATATGAATGTCCATAAGAACAAGTGCATATTTGTTTGCCGGAGCATTCCGGATCATTTCCACAGCTTCAAGACCATTGTTTGCTGTGTCCACAGAAAAACCGCCGTCCTTAAGAACATCCGTTGCAATGTCCTGATTGACCACATTGTCTTCAACCACCAGAATATTGCGGTTCTCATATTCCCCGGAAAATTCATAGCCGCTTTCTGGAAATTCCCCATCCTGAATGTTTTCAAGTACAAGGAATTCCATGGGCAGAGTTACAAGAAATTCAGAACCTTTGCCTTCTTCAGTTTGTACAGCAACATCACCGCCCATCATTTTTACAAGACTTTTCGTTATTGCAAGGCCAAGCCCTGTACCCTGCACCTGAGAAACTTTCGGATTGTATTTTCTTGTAAAAGGCTCAAAAATTGACTCGGCAAAATCCTTTGCCATTCCCGCTCCGTTGTCTTTTACACGGATTTCATAAACCGATTTTCCGGCACTGGAATTCTTTACATCCGGCTTAAGATCTGGAATCTCTTTTACAGAAATCAGAACCTTTCCGCCGTTTTTCGTAAAATTCAGTGCATTTTCAGTCAGGTTCACCAGAACCATGTCCAAATGTTTGCTGTCTGTAAAAACATGCTCGTGAACCAGTTCATCAGTATTCACGGAAAAATCAATATTTTTTTCATCTGCTGCAGGTTTAAGACGGGCCTCAAGTCCCCCCAACACATGAAGCAAATTCTCTTCTTCTTTGATTACTTCCATTTTTCCGCTGTCAATTCGGCTCATAACAAGAATTTTTTCGATTTTGTTAAGAAGATTGTTCCCTGCTTTTTTTATTTCTTCCAGGTTTTCGTGGACTTTTTCATTGTTTCCGATGTTTTTGCGTGCAAGATTTGTAAAACCTACAACACCGTTCAAAGGAGTACGGATTTCATGGGACATGTCAGCCAGAAACTTTGACTTTGCCCTGTTCGCCGCTTCTGCCTTTTTTTTGGCTTCCACAAGTTTTTTGTGTGCTTCTTCATCAGCCTTTGTTTTGTCAATTTCCTGAATTTCTTCAAGACAAAGTTCGATATATGCAAAAACACAGACGCAGGTAAATCCTGCCATAATGAAGGAACCGCCGAATAAAATCTGCAGAACTGTGGACAGAATGATCGGGATAAATGAAGTGAAAAAGAAAACTATTACATGTTTGTCATCATTTTTGGCAATTGCATGTGTTGAAGCTGCAAAACAGATGAAAACGTAGGAAAAAGGCGGAGCAACCTGCAGAAAAAACAGATTTCCCCGCTGATACATGTTGTCTTCGTCCAGAATAAAGAGAAATCCGGATTTGATGTTCATGATTATCGTAACAAGCACAAAACAGACCGGCAAAAAAGCCAGAATTTTTCCCGCCATGTTGCGTGAAAAAAATGATCTGTCGTTGATTGTTTCTACGAATTTGAACCATTCATAAGAAACCAGAACCTGAAGAAAGAGAGAAAAAGTGTAAAAAGCCATCATCACGTTCCGGTTCCAGGAGATGATATACAGCTCATAAAGGCGGACAAAAAGATTGATCACAAGAAAAAATGACAAAGCCACCGAATAGCGCGAAAAACGCTGCAGCATGGCTTTTTCTTTTCTGAACTGGCAGCGGACAGAAATAAAAACATTTATCACTACCAAAAGTATTTCAAAGGAAATTTTCTGAACATTATTCATATTTATCTTGATTATTTAACCTTACGCCAGTGATTTTTGCAAGTTCATTCAAAATTATCGGATTTCAGGTGTAAAATTTTTCAGACATCATGGGAAAAATGCTAGAAAACACTGATTGCTTCCCAAGTGATTCGAATGTAAACTTTTTTTTATGGAACAAATCAGAATTTCAGGGGACAAAGAAATCCCTTTCAACAATCAGGTTGATTACTGCATCGGAACAGGCCGCATGGGACTTGCACTTCAGAAGCAATATCTTGAACAGCTGGAACTGGTGCAGAAATACATCGGATTCAGCCACATACGCGGTCACGGACTTTACCATGATGACATGGCGATTTACCACGAGTATTTCAAAGAGCCTTCAGTTTTCGGCAGTTCATTTTCACAAATCGGAACTCCCAAAATGCGGTCTTCAAAAGACGGCGGTTTTGAACCGATTCCCGATGATGAACTTGGCGAAACCTTTGTGGAATACAACTGGACTTATCTGGACATGGTTATGGATTCTTATCTTAAGCTTGGAATAAAACCCTTTCTTGAACTTGGATTCATGCCCCAGGAACTTTCTTCTGACAAACAGACTGTATTCTACTGGATGGGACACACAGTTCCGCCAAAAGATTATGACAGATGGTGTGATCTTGTGTGCGCCACACTGAATCATCTTTCTGAGCGCTACGGCCACAAAGAAGTTGTTACATGGCCGATCGAAGTATGGAACGAACCTAATCTCCGGGGCTTCTGGAAAGATGCAAGCAAAGAAGAATATTTCAAACTTTTTGAGCGCACTTTCAGAGCAATCAAAGCATTGGATCCCAATTACCGTGTGGGCGGTCCTGCAGTCTGCGGAGGCAGTGACGAAGAATGGATTTCTGCATTCATGGAATTCTGTCACGACAAAAAACTTGATATTGATTTTGTGACACGCCACCATTACAC
Organism: Treponemataceae bacterium; assembly: GCA_024402435.1. Classification (GTDB taxonomy): domain Bacteria; phylum Spirochaetota; class Spirochaetia; order Treponematales; family Treponemataceae; genus Treponema_I. Next base: position 11,075 of record JAKSTU010000049.1, on the reverse strand, counting down.
CACAGAGTTTCCAAAGGATGAGGGACATTACGGCTATGCAGAACTTTCGCCTCAGGAAGACGGATTTGCAAACCTGGCCACAACACGGGCAATCATCGACAAGTACGAAGAATACAAGGGACTTCCTGTGCACATTACAGAGTACAATACGTCTTATATTCCAAACTGCCCTCTCCACGACACCAACAAAAATGCGGCTTACATAGCACGTCAGCTTTCCCGCTTGGGAGATTATGCACAGTCTTATTCCTACTGGACCTTCGGTGACATTTTTGAGGAACGGGGCGTACCTTTTTCATTATTCCACGGAGGATTCGGTCTAGTTGCAAACGGAAACATTCCCAAACCTACGTTCTGGACTTTCGTTTTCTTCAAAAAACTGAAAAATCCCGGAGCGGACCTGACAGAAGGAAAATGCGTCTATAAAGATGACAATTGCCTTGTGATGAAATACGGCGCGGAATACAGAGGAATCCTCTGGCATGACAACATCGGACGGAGCGGAACAACTGTAAAACGCAGTTTCCTTTTTGACACAGAGTCACCTTGCTACACACTGATAACAGAACATTGCGGGGAAAGCACATGCAATCCGCTAAAAACATGGCATGACCTTGGGGAACCGGCAAACCCGAGCCCTGACCAGCTGGACCTGATAAGAAAAACCAGCAGTCCCACTGTAAAAACAGAGCTTCTTTCGGCAGATTCTTCACAAACAACAGAATTGAGTTTTGAACTTGAAGACAATGATGTGGTTTTCTTTCAGCTTAAACCGGTTACCGTAAAAAGTGACAGAGGTTATGATTATTCCCGTGTAATGAAATGATACAAAAATAAACGGAACTCCGCCGGAATCCTGCAATAAATCGCGGTGCAACAAGTTGCAAGCGATTTCTTGCAGAATTTCGGCGGAGTGCAGTTGTTTTAACTTTGAAAAAAAAAACTGCCCGGTTTCCCGGACAGTTTTCTTATGTCGTATATTTTTTTTGTATGGACGGATTATTCTGCGTCCTGAAGTGCGTCAAATCCGCTTTCACCAGTACGAACTTTTACAACATTTTCTACCGGGTATACAAAAATCTTTCCGTCACCGATATGACCAGTGTAAAGAGCTTTCTTGGCAGCCTCAATAACTTCTGTAACAGGAACCTTGCTTACAACAATTTCAACCTTGATCTTAGGCAGCAGGTTGATATCCATCTGAACACCGCGGTAATACTCGCTGGCACCCTTCTGCATTCCGCATCCCATTACATTGATTACAGTCATACCAGTTACACCGATCTTGTTCATTGCAGCTTTCAAAGCGTTGAACTTGTTCTGGCGTGTTACGATAACAACTTTGTGAGCAGCAATGTCTGTTGAACTCAACTTTGTTGCAGGAACAGCCATGACTTCCACAGTCTGGTCAGGAGCAAGAGCAACACCGGCTTCCCGGGCTTCCTGAACTTCTGCTGCCGTATAAGGCATTGCAAAACCGGCATATCCGGAATCCAAACCGTGTTCCAGTTTGTCCAGACCCACAATTTCTTCTTCTGCAGAAACACGTAGACCGAAAATCTTCTTGATGATTGCAAAAGTAATGATGATCATCACCACAGTCCAAAGAACGATGGAAACAGTTCCAAGACACTGCAGACCGAGACACTTGAGTCCGCCGCCGTAGAAAAGTCCTGCAATAAGGTTGCCTTCTGAATCAGCAAGTGCATAGCCGGGAACAGTAGGATTTGCAAAAAGACCAACAGCAAGTGTACCCCAAATACCGTTCATCATATGAACTGCAACAGCACCAACCGGGTCGTCGATGTGAAATTTGTAATCCATAAGCCATACACCGAATACAACCAGAAGTCCTGCAACAATACCGATGATACATGCACCGCCTGCATCAGCAACGTCACAGGGAGCTGTAATAGCAACCAGACCGGCCAAAGAAGCGTTCAGACACATTGAAACATCAGGCTTGCCGTATTTGATCCATGTAAAAATCATTGTTGTAACTGTAGCCAATGCCGGAGCAATTGTTGTAGTTACAAAGATTGATCCCAGCTGACCAAGTGAAGTTGCGGCGGCACCGTTGAATCCGTACCAACCCAACCAAAGAATGAATACACCCAGAGCACCGATGGGCAGGTTGTGTCCGGGGAATGCGTTTACTTTTGTAATAGTACCCTTTGCATCCCGCTCAAACTTTCCGATACGGGGACCTACCATCTTTGCACCGATAAGAGCACAGATACCGCCTACCATATGAATACATGCAGATCCTGCAAAGTCATGGAAACCGATTGCTGCAAGCCAACCGCCGCCCCATGTCCAGTGTGCTTCAATAGGATAAATCAATCCTGAAATGATTGCAGAATAAACACAGTAGCTCAAGAATTTTGTGCGTTCAGCCATAGCACCGGAAACAATTGTTGCTGTAGTTGCGCAGAAAACCAAGTTGAATACAAAACCGGACCAGTCAAAATCACCGTAGTTTGTGAATACCTGCCAGTCAGGTTTACCGATCAGGCCGAAAAATGCGTTTTCACCAAGAAGAAGGCCAAAACCGATGAGGATGAACATTACTGTACCGATACAGAAGTCCATCAGGTTTTTCATAATGATGTTACCAGTGTTTTTTGCACGGGTAAAACCAGTTTCAACCATTGCAAATCCTGCCTGCATCCAGAAAACCAGGGCTGCACCCAGCAGGAACCAAACTCCCCACAAATCACCCTGCAATGACTGCAGAGCACTCATGATTTCTTCCATAAAAAGACCTCCTGTCGTCTTTTTTTAATTGCAAAAAAAAGCGCGCCTGACTGAACACACATAAAAGATTCAGTCAGACACACCATTGTGCAGAAAATTGTTTTTTACAGAGGAATCACTCCCCTGTTTTGCAGACATACAAGGGTTGTCTGCAGAACCCGTTTACTTTACGCTGAAAAGAATGTCACCGTAACTGGGGAAAGGCCACAGATCTTTCGGTGTGACTGTTTCCAGCTGGTCGGCATAGCAGCGCAGTTCATCCATTGCAGCAAGTACTTCATCATGATAGAAGAATGCAAGTTCTTCAGCACCTTCCATTTCTTTTGCCTTGGCAACTTTTTCTTCAAGAACGCCCACAGCCTTGTAAATCTTTGATGTAAGAGCGGCAACTTTCTTGAGCAGATCCTTTTCATAAACTGTTTCCAGTTCTCCAGCCCCTGTTCCCAACGCTTCTTTTTCAAGACTTACTGTTTGTGCCAGGCAGCTTGCGAACCTTGTTCCGCAGGGCAGAATCTGTTTTTTGGTCATATCGATCATTGTCAAAGCTTCAATGTTCAGAATCTTCCAGTAGTTTTCATTCTGAATCTCGAAACGGCTTCTGATTTCAACTTCGCTGAATACTCCGTGTTTTGCAAAAGCCTTCAGGTTCTTTTCATCACACAGATGGTGGTTTGCTTCGGGAGCAGACTTCAGGTTCAAAAGTCCACGGCTTTCTGCTTCTTTTACCCAAGCATCGTCATAACCGTTTCCGTTGAAGATGATCCGTTTGTGTTCTTTGATTGTCTTGAGAATCAGTTTCTGCAGATCACTCTGGAAATCCTTGCTTCCTTCAAGTTCATCTGCAAACTGGCTCAGAACTTCAGCAACAGCTGTGTTGATCATTGTGTTTGCACAGGCGATTGAATCCTGACTTCCAAGCATACGGAACTCAAACTTGTTTCCTGTGAATGCAAAAGGTGATGTACGGTTGCGGTCAGTTGTATCTTTGCTGAACTCAGGCAGAACTGTTACACCGATCTGCATTTTTTCTTTTGCGTGTGAACCATAAGGTGTTCCGCTTTCAAGTGCTTCAAGGATTCCCTGAAGTTCATCACCCACGAACATAGAAACAATTGCGGGCGGTGCTTCGTTTGCTCCAAGACGGTGGTCGTTTCCGGCACTTGCTACTGAAATGCGGAGCAGATCCTGATAATCATCAACAGCCTTGATTACAGCGCACAGGAAAAGGAGGAACTGTGCATTGCTTTCAGGGCTTGCTCCCGGATCCAGAAGGTTTTTGCCGGTGTTTGTAGAAATTGACCAGTTGTTGTGTTTACCGGAACCATTTACACCTTCAAATGGTTTTTCGTGCAGAAGGCAGACCATTCCGTGTTTTGATGCAACTTTGCGCATCATTTCCATTGTAAGCTGGTTGTGGTCACAAGCCAGGTTTGTCGTACTGAAGATTGGAGCCAGTTCGTGCTGAGCAGGAGCAACTTCGTTATGCTCTGTCTTTGCAAGAATTCCCAGTTTCCACAGTTCGTCGTTCAAATCCTTCATGAATGCCTGAACGCGCGGTTTGATCATACCAAAGTAATGATCTTCCAGTTCCTGACCTTTGGGAGCCTTTGCACCGAAAAGTGTGCGTCCGGTATAAATCAAGTCTTCGCGTTTGTCATAAACAGATTTGTCTACCAGGAAATATTCCTGTTCAGGACCAACAGTTGTTTTGACGCTTGTAACATCTGCATTTCCGAAAAACTTCAGAACGCGGAGAGCCTGTTTGTTGATTGCTTCCATTGAACGAAGAAGAGGTGTCTTCTTGTCCAGAGCTTCACCTGTGTATGAACAGAATGCAGTAGGAATGCAGAGTGTTCCGTCTTTGATGAATGCGTAAGATGTGGGATCCCATGCTGTGTAACCGCGGGCTTCAAATGTGGCACGGATTCCTCCGCTGGGGAAACTTGATGCATCAGGTTCACCCTGTACAAGTTCCTTTCCGCTGAACTCCATGATAATCTGTCCGTCGGCAGCAGGCTGAATGAAACTGTCGTGTTTTTCGGCAGTAACACCTGTCAAAGGCTGGAACCAGTGGGTAAAGTGTGTTGCGCCTTTTTCAATAGCCCAGTCTTTCATTGCATTAGCTACAACGTTTGCAACAGTGATATCCAGTTTTTCACCGTCACGGAGCGTGCGCATGAGAGCTTTGAAAGTTTCTTTTGGCAGACGCTCTTTCATTGTGGTTTCGTTAAAAACCATGCATCCGAACTCTTCAGTTACCTTTGACATAATAATTTACCTCCAAAACAAAAATGGCGACCAGGCAGCCCATCCAGATTCAGTCTGAACACGACCACATTGTCGCCATTATTGTGTTATTGCAAAAAAAATTAGATTTCGAACAAAAAAAAAGCCGTTGACTCCCTTAAGAGAATCAACGGCGTCTTTGTCGTTCGATGAATAACTTTTATCATTTAGCAGAAAAAAAGTCAATCAGTTTTGCAAAAAAATTGTATATTTATACATATACTCAGACAAGTTCAAAATTTGCGCTGTTTTCGGTCCTACTGTCCGAACCGATGTACACAATAAAGCTGCCTTCTTCGCTTGCATATTCCATGCTGATGTTCCAGAAGCGCAGCATTTCTTCCCGGATTTCAAAGCTTACTTCCCTGCTTTCCCCCGGTTCCAAAGTGATTCTGCAGAAACCTTTCAGTTCCCGGACAGGTCTTACAACATTTCCGAAACAATCACAAATGTACATCTGAACTGTTTCCGTACCACGCCTTGAGCCTGTATTCCTTACGGTTACCGATGCAGTAATCCGGCTGCCTCTGTTCATGGTTACGGAACTTAGGGAGACAGGACTGTACTCAAAACTTGTATATGCAAGCCCGAAGCCGAAAGAATACAGATTTCTGTCAATCTGATCGATGTAGCCGTTTACGAATGTCTGCTCAAGGGTTCCGTTGTTGGGTCGTCCGGTTCTGAAGCGGTTGTAGTATGCCGGCTCCTGCCCTGTGGTATAAGGGAAACTCATGGGGAGTCTTCCGCCTGGCTCTTCAAGACCGAAAAGCACATCACAGACAGCATTGCCAGTTTCCGTACCGGGATACCACAGATACATTACAGCTGCAGAAAGTTCTGAAACTTCTTCAAGTTCAAGAGGACGCCCCGCAAAAATCAGTGTAACAATGTTCTTATTGACTTTGCTTACAGCCCTAAGAAGATCCATCTGTTCTTCATGAACTGCAATTTTTGTTCTGCTTGCAGCTTCTCCTGTCATCTGCTGGTGTTCGCCGATACAAACCACGACTTTGTCAGCATTTTTTGCCTTTTCTACAGCTTCTTCAAGAAGTGCTGTCTTTGCATCTTCGTCATAAGTGAACCTTACCCAGTTTTTATACTTGAAGTCATGTCCAAGTATCTGGCTTCCCTGACAGAAAGTTGCTGAAAAATTTCCGCCAGTGTTCTCAACACCCTGCCTGATTGTAACAGTGGTGGAAGAATCAGTGGGGAAAGACCAGGAACCGAAAACTTCATGATTGTCGGCAAAAGGCCCCATGAAAGCAATTTTTTCCGCGGCTGAAGGATTGATAGGAAGAATGGGCTTTCCTGATGCATCAGGGCCGTTTTTCAGAAGCACAAAACTTTTTGCAGCAGCTTCTCTTGCCAAGGCCCTGTGTTCCGGACAAAGACAAATTTTTTTCTGTTCTTCAGGATCAGCATCCTTATAAGGATTTTCAAAAAGTCCAAGATCATTCTTAAGTTTAAGAATGCGCCAAACACACTGGTCAATCAGTTCTCCAGAAATTTTTCCTTCTTCAACAAGGAGTTTCAGATTCCTGATATAAGCAAGGCTCATCATGTCAATGTCCACACCGGCTTTTGCAGAAAGTTCGGCGGCCTCTTTTTCGTCCCTGGCAATTCCGTGGGGAACAAGTTCTTTCAATGCACCGTAGTCAGAAATCAGAACCCCGTCAAATCCCCATTCACCGCGTAGCAAATCCCTCATAAGCCATTTGTTTGCCGTAGAAGGAACCTGATTCAAAGTGTTGAAGGATGTCATGACAAGTTTTGCGCCTGAATCCAATGCTTCTTTGTAAGCAGGAAGATAACTTTGCCGCAAAGTGCGTTCAGAGATTTCCACAGTATCGTAATCCCTTCCGGCTTCTGCCCCGCCGTAAGCTGCAAAATGCTTTATGCAGGAAGCAAGCTGACCTTTGTCTTTAACATTTTTTCCCTGATAGCCGCGTACCATTGCAGCGTTCATTTTCCCGTTCAGAAAGGGATCTTCTCCCGTACTTTCCATAACGCGTCCCCAGCGGGCATCGCGGCAAAGATCGCACATGGGAGAAAAGGTTACATGAAGTCCTGCCGCCGCACCTTCTCTGGCTGCAGCAGCTGCACATCTTTCTGAAAGTTCAGGATCAAAGGTTGCGCCCTGTCCAAGGGGAACGGGAAAAATCGTTTCGTAGCCGTTGATAATATCCAGCATGAAAATCTGGGGAATATGATGAGGCTGTTTTTCCATCAGAGATGCCTGTAGTTTTTTCAGTTTTTCAGCACCGCTTATGCTCAGAATTGAACCGGCACGAAGCAATTCTTCATGTGTAGCTTTGAAGTAATCAAGTCCGCCTGTTGTAAGGGCCGAATCATCACCGTAAAAAAGGCCGGAAACCTGCAGCATCTGCCCGATTTTTTCATCAAGAGACAGGTCCGTCAAAAGAAGTTTCAATTTGTCTTCCGTCATGACAAAAGTTTACGACAAAAAATGCTTTATGAAAATCCGTAATACAAATCAAAAATTGTTTACAATTTCTATTCTTTGTAATACAATGCAAACACACAGAGAACGATAATGATACTTTCCCTGCTGTCTTGCGCGTTTAGCGATGCTAGCCTGCTGTTTTGACAGTTGCAATCTGAATGTTTTTTTATTCAGGACTTCGGTGATAATGCAATGATTTTTTGGAGGATTTATGGTTTCAAAGACAATGACCGTAGCTTTCCGGACAACACCGGACATAAAAGAAAAAGCAGAAGCTCTTTTCAATTCATTGGGAATGAATCTTTCTTCCGCAATTGACATGTTCCTTCATCAGGCAGTAAAAGAAAACCGTTATCCATGTTCCCTTGATTCAAAAATAGTATCGTCCAGAGTAAAGGACATGACGTCCACTTACCCGGCAGGATTTTTTGATCTTTTCGGAACACTTCCTGACCTTGAAGTTGCTGAACCGGAAGAAATTCCATACGGTTTGGATTCAAAGCGGGAACCTTTATGAAATACTTTTTGGATACAAACATCATTTCATATATCATCAAAGGCAAATTTCCCCGGATAATTGAACATTTGAAGACAATTCCAGCCCAGTCAATAGTAGTTCCTTCGGTTGTCAAAGCGGAACTTGAATTCGGTGCAAGGAATTCCCAAAACTATGAAAGGATTATCATTCCATACATGCAGTTTCTGGAACCCTTTGACGTAAAGGATTTTGACAATGATGCTTCGTATTTTTATGGAGTAATCAGACAGGAACTTTCGGAAGACGGATTGTTGATTGGGCCCAATGACCTGATGATAGCTGCAACAGTTTTGGCCAACAACGGAACCCTTGTCACTCACAATACAAAAGAATTTTCAAGGATAAAGGATTTGCGGGTAGAAGACTGGACACTCTGATTATGCCAAGTCATTACCCGCATGCATCTTAGTCCGATTGATCAGATTTTTACATCGCCTTCAAAGCAAAGGTTGGTTTCGCCGGAAAGGTAAACTGTGTCGCCGGTGTAGCGGACCATCATCTGGCCGCCGCGAACGTTTACAGTTACGTCTTCGTTCATCTGGCAGAAGCCTTTCTGAACGGCGGCAATAACTGCCGCACAGGCACCTGTACCACAGGCAGGAGTTTCACCGTTTCCGCGTTCCCATGTACGCATCTTCAGTTCATTCGGTCCTACAACGCGCACAAATTCTGTGTTTGTACGTTCAGGGAATGTTTTGTGATGTTCAAACTTTGGTCCCAGAGTTTTAAGCTCCAACTTGTCAACAAAGTCAACGAAAGTTACACAGTGAGGGTTACCAACACTGAGAGTTGTAACATCATAAGATGTACCGTCAACTGTAAGTTTCTTAACTCCGTTACCTGTTACAGGCTGAGCTGAAAGATCAGGTTTTCCCATATCAATCATTACAGAACTTACTTTTCCGTTGAGCTTATAAATCTTAACTTTTTTTACACCGGCCTTTGTCTTGATTGTGATCTCTGCGGTTGTATCGTTTTTGTTGTGACGGTCCGCAATACCTTCAATGTTGTTGTCGTAAAGGTATTTTGCTACAGCACGGAGAGCGTTACCTGCCATCATTCCTTCTGTACCGTCAAGGTTGTAGAAACGCATTGAAGCATCGGCTTTTGAAGTTTTACCGACAAGTACCAGAGAGTCAGCACCGATTCCGCTGCGTCTGTCGCAAAGGCGAACAGCTAAGCCGCCTGGGTTATTGATATACTGGTTGCGTGTATCGATGATGATAAAGTCGTTTCCGGTTGAAGACATTTTTGTAAAGTGAACAACCTGATCTACTTCGCGGAGCTTGTTGATGTCGATAAGCTCAACATTTTCTGCGCTGTATTTTGACTTCAGACAATTTGCAATGGCGTTTGCGGTATCAATTGCTGTAAGACAAGGAATGTCGCGTTCAACAGCATGACGGCGCATACGCACAGAGTCAGCATGAGGGTCGCGGCCCTTAGCAGAAGTTGAAATAACGTAATCAACTTTTCCTGAATCCATAAGAGTAAGCAGGTTATCGTCAGGATTTTCGTGAATCTTGTTTACAGTTTCTACTTCCATTCCGAAGTCGCGGAGAGTTTCTGCGTTTCCTTCTGTGGCATAAAGCTTGAAGCCCATTTCGTAGAATTTTCTTGCAAGAGATGGAAGTTCGTAGCGGTCAGTTTTGCGAACAGAGAAGAGAACTCCACCATTACGCTTCATGTTGTAACCGGCACCGATGAGTCCCTTAAAGATTGCTTCTTCCATTGTGGCGGCAATACCAAGAACTTCACCTGTAGATTTCATTTCTGGTCCCAGGTGTGTGTCTACATCCATAAGTTTTTCAAAGCTGAAGACTGGAACTTTTACTGCAAAATATGGCGGAATTCTATAAAGTCCTGTTCCGTAGCCCATGTCTTTTACACGTTCGCCAAGCATTGCACGAACGGCAAGGTCAACCATTGGAACGTTTGTTACTTTTGAAATGTAAGGAACTGTACGGCTTGAACGAGGGTTTACTTCGATAATGTACAGGTCATTGTTGTAAATAAGGTACTGGATGTTTACAAGCCCTTTTGTTCCAAGAGCCAGGGCAAGTTCCCGTGACTGTTTGATAATCTTTTCGCGGATAACGTCGTTCAAGTTCCAGCTTGGATAAACTGCAATTGAGTCACCTGAGTGAATACCTGTACGTTCAATGTGTTCCATGATTCCAGGAATAAGGATATCTTTTCCGTCACAGATTGCATCAACTTCAAGTTCTGTACCCATTTTGTACTGGTCAATGAGGATTGGGTTTTCAATTCCCTGAGCCAGGATGATTTTCATGTATTCTTTTACATCGTCGTCGTTGAAGGCGATGATCATGTTCTGACCACCAAGAACATAACTTGGGCGAAGGAGAACTGGGTATCCAAGTTCTTTTGTGGCGTTCAGAGCTTCTTCTTCGGTAAGAACTGTAAGTCCACGAGGGCGCTTGATCTGAAGTTTTTCACAAAGGGCATCAAAGCGTTCACGGTCTTCGGCCAGGTCAATGGCGTCGGCACTTGTTCCAAGGATTCTGATTCCCTGATCTGCAAGGAAGTTTGCAAGCTTGATGGCAGTTCCACCACCAAAGGCAACTACAACACCAACCGGTTTTTCTGTATTGATTACGCCCATTACGTCTTCAGGAGTAAGAGGTTCAAAGTAAAGACGGTCTGATGTATCAAAGTCTGTAGAAACAGTTTCAGGGTTGTTGTTGATTGTAACAACATCGTAGCCAAGGCGTTTCAGTGCCCATACACACTGAACTGATGCATAATCGAATTCGATACCCTGACCAATGCGGATAGGACCTGACCCCAAAACGATGATTGTTCCCTTTGATTTTTCAGGCTGCTTTCCCCAGACACCGGCACTGATTCCGCTTCCGAATGCCGATGCGGCGCCTGTCTGCGGAGCCAGGGCATTTTTTCTTTCTTCAAGGTATTCTGCGGCTTCGTTTTCTTTATCATATGTTCCGTAGAAATAAGGAGTTTCTGCATTGAACTCGCCGGCACATGTATCTACCATTTTGTAGCTGG
>JAKSTU010000048.1 GCA_024402435.1 Treponemataceae bacterium | reverse complement strand
ATTAATATATCAATTAGTGAACTTATCGGCTAGCAGAAGCAGCGTTTCTTCAAGAGAAACAATTCCCTTTGAGAAACTTTTTTCAGCCGAAGGAATCAGTCCTGTTCCTTCACCTTGAGTTTGCGCGCAATGTACATGAACGGTGTGTCCAAAAGGCTTGTGAACACATAAATCACATAACATGCACCGGTGATTGAAACCAGTGTGGGGAAATCATAGATTCCCGCAAAAGCACCGAAGTTGAATATTACAATGTTCACGAACTGGGAAATAAGTGTGGAACCGTTGTTGCGGAGCCACAGGAATTTTTCTTTGTTGCCTGTTTTTTTCTCGGTAAAGTTCCACCAGAAATGATAAAGACGTACGTCAATCAGTTCTGAAACTGCGTAACCCAGGAAACTTGCAATGAGCAGGCGCGGTGTGTTTGCAAACAATGTCTGGATTCCGCCGAGAGCAAAATCATTGGCGTTGGGTGTGTAGAACTGCCACATTGTTGAAAAGATGATGAAGACCAGAGAGGTGAAGATTCCTGCCCAGACAGCTTTGCCTGCATCTTTGCGGCCGTAACGTTCACTGAGAATATCAGTTGCAAGAAAACTGGATGCAAAAAGTGTGTTGCCCAAAGTCTGCTCCATGCCGAAAGCATCTACAAGCCCTGAAACTTCGATGTTTGCAAGGATTGTGCAGATTGAGACCCAGCAGAAAAGACCTTTTTTGCCGAAAAATTTGAATGCGACCAGCATCAGACCGAATGATGCTACCAGTGAAATGATGAGAACTACTTCGTTTGGCATATGATACCTTGAGTTTGTAAAGAATTGACCTGGTTTTGATAAGGCAGGAAGGACTTCGAACTGCCGCCGCGCAACACTGATTCCGCATTGCACAACGGAATCAATGCTAACGTTTCACGGAGAACTCGTCAAGTGCGCGGCAAATCAGGATTCGCTTTCCCCAAAGCTTCTGCAATGCGGGACACTTCGCTTCCGAGAAGGTCGCCCTGAACTTTGTCAGGCAAAGCTCCGGTCAATGTCTGCATGTAAGACATGGTTTTAAGCAGGCTGCCGGTTTTTACATCGCTTGCAGGACTTGTCATTCCGCCGGTTTTCCGCAATGCCTGTGCCGCAGCAAGAAGTCCCGGACGTCCGTTCAGACGGGAAATAACATAATCCAGCTTCAGGCGGGCCAGGCTGTGCATGAATTTGTCTTTTGCTTCAGGAGGCAGCCATGAACAGAGACTGCGGAGATCCTGGAACATGTCCGCAGTGTTTTTGTAGGATTTGCGTGTCGGCATGTACATAACACGCTTGACCACATTGCTTACAGTTTCTATGGTTGCCTTTTCTGCGTCAGGATTGCTGGAAATTTTGACATGGCTAAGGTCATCTTCTTGAGGCGCAGTTTTGTACGGAGGTTCGTTTTCCGGGCCCGCAGCGTTTTCTTCTTCTGCCGGGCTGTAATCTTCAGGAAGGTCCAAAGCTTCTTCTGTTACCGGCTCAAAATCAACAGGTTCCGGTTCTGACTGAGGCAGCATGGACAAATCTGAATCTGCATCAAACATGACAGGCTCGTCAAAAACCGGTTCTCCGGCATCGGTCAAATCTTCTGTATCTTCGGTATCCACGACATCTTCGAAATCGGCAGCAGTTTCCGCATCAACAGCATATTCATCATCAGCACCATTGCCGGAATCTGCGGCGCTTTCCGCATCGTCGGCATCAGAAGCATCCGTCTCGAAAGCATTCTCTGCACTGCCGTCTGTTCCGTCTTCGTCGGAGAACAGTTCTTCCGTGTCTCCATAGCTTTCTTCATTTTCAGCATCGGAACCAAGTGAAGACATTCCGCCATTTTCCGTGTCATCAGCAGACAAATCATTGTCAGATTCGTTTTCTGCTTCGTCATCAGGTTCATCATCATTTGCCAGTACGATTTCTTCGGGCAAATCTTCCGTCAGGTCCTGATCAAACAATGCATCTTCTGCAAAATTCTCTTCCGGTTCTGAAGGAATTTTATCATCTGCATCAAGAGGCATTTCGGGAGAAGACAGTTCCGGCTCTTTTTTGAAAACCGGCTGTGGCTGAGGCGCAGGTTTTTCCGCTGGTTCGGGAGCAGGAACTGGTGACGGTTCAGGATGACTGTACCAGGCCGGCTGCATTTGGGGAGGAGTCTGGCGTACAGGTTGTGGCTGAATCGGCTGCATATACGGTTCCGGTTGTGGAACCGGCTTGTCTTCTTTTAAATTCTGGTATTGAATCCGATCTTCATCATCCTCAAAATCCATGCCGTCCACACTCATGAAATCCTGTTTTTCACCGATGGAGTAATTCCCTGCGGGCGCACCTTCAAAAGGATCGTAGTTCTGTGCCCGCGCAAGAGCAGGATTGAATTCCATGGGCATGTCGGGAGTAAGCAGAGGCATGTCATTCATGGCAGAACGCTGAAGACGCTCGTCATCTACGGAACGAATGTTTTCTACAGGCTCCACCAGCATTTCCCTGTATTCGTCATCATAGTCGGGCACGTCACCGGAAGTTACTTCCAATTGAAGCAGACGGTCGTAATCAAGTGTTTCAATTTCATCAATGTCGCCGCCCAAAGTTTCGTCAGCAATTTTGTCTTCTTCTGCAAGAGGAACTTCAGCGGAAGAAACAACTACGGCCTGTTCGTACATTTTGAGGGATTCCTTCAGTTCTTCGGCCGAAAGGTTTTCAGAAGCTCTGTCCAGAATCTCGGAGACTCTTGCCATTGTGGACTGGGAATTGTTCATGCGGTTTCCAACCCGGGTAACAGAAGCCAGAAGAATCGGATTGTTTTTTTCGATTTCCAGCGCCTTGTTCCACATTTCCAGAGCTTCGTCGTAATTTCCCCTGCTTTCAAGAACATTGCCCAGAAGTTCCATTGCCTTTGCATCGCCGGGATTCATATCAAGATAAAGTTCCAGCTGTTTTGCCGCATCCTTGTACTTTTCGTTGCGGATGTTCTGAGCAGCGCAATCACGCAGATAAGTAATGTTTTCGGGAGAAATTTCTGCAATTTTCTTGCAGCATCCGTTGGCTTTGTCAGTGCGTCCTGCACGGGTATAGTACTGGGCCAGCGTGTTCAGATATTCGGAATCAGTTCCGTGTGTATTCTGCAGAGGACGGAGTACGTCGCCTGCTTCACGGAGATTGTTCTGGTCAATCAGAAGTTTTGCACGGCGCAATGTGTTTTCAAAGGTTTCCTGGTTTTCAGAAGCTTTCTTGATTTCGTCAAGCATTTTCAGTGCCGCCTCGGACCTTCCCTGCCGCTCATAAAGCAGTTCAAGACCTGTAAGAGCAGTAATGTCGCCTTCTTTTTGTGAAAGTGACTGGCGGTAATACTTTTCAGAATCAGAAAAACGGCCTGTCTTGCGGCAAAGGCGTCCGAATCCGGTATTTATCAGAGGATTGTCGGGATTGATTTTGAGCCCGTTGGAAAGAACTTCTTCCGCATCATCATAATTACGTTCGGAAATCAGCAGATCTGCATATCCTGCAAGAGCTTCCGGCCAGCCCGGTTTTGCCTTGAGGGCATTCTGCATGGATTTTTTTGCTTCTTCGATTTTTCCCAGGGCCATGTAGCTCAGCGCAGAATTGTAATGAAGAACAGGATGATTCGAGTCAATCTGAAGAGCGCGCCAATAAGTCTGCAGTGCCTTGGTATGATTGCCCTTGAGGGCCTGAATTGTTCCCAGGTGATTGCAGGCAAGCACATCATTGGGATTCACGTCCATTACTTCAACAAAACATTCGCTTGCTGAGTCATAATCGCCCATAAGTTTGTAAGTACTTCCAAGATTGTAGTAAACGGAACAGTCATCCTGATGAGTACGGAGAGCTTTTTCCAGCACTTCTACAGATTCATTGTATTTTCCCAGACGTCGGTAAACACCGCCCAGTGCATTAAGAGCTTCAAAATTGAAAGGCTGAATGTTCAGAATGCGGAGATAAGGTTCCTGAGCTTTTTTGTCCATTTTTGCCTTTTCGTAACAGGAACCCAAAGCAAGAAGAATCTGGACATCGTCAGGATTTTTTGCAAGAGCAGAATTGTAAAGGCGTGCGGCCAGTGCAAAATCGTGAGAAACCAATGCATTTTTTGCTCTGTCCAGTGTAAAATTGTTTGATTCAGCCATATATTCTCCAAAAAAATCTTATTTCCCTGCAAGTCCGGGTCGGGCATAAACTTCATCGGAAAGAACGCTTTGACAGGAAATGTCGCCCTTCAGATAAGAAGCAACGGCAAAATAGTAAATCGTTCCGTTACGCAAACCGGACAATTCCAGCTGACAGACGTTTCCCGCATTCACGGGGGAATCGCCCTGCAGAGCAACAGTACCCATGTACTCGCCGCTACGTGTTCCGTAATAAACCAGATAACCGCCCACGGGACTTTCTTTGCCCGCAGGAGCAGGTTTCCATGAAAGTGTAACTTTGTTGCTGCCGGATTCTGCTTTCAGGCCGAAAGGCGGAAAAGGCTGTTCCTTTGCGTTGTAGTCAAGAACAATCTGCGTAACAGTGGGCGTTTGTTCTCCGCTTCCGTCAGGATAAAGAAATCCTGCTACCTGAAAATAACAGCCTTCAAGATCTGTTCCGTCAACTGCACGGTTTTCTGCAGTGTCAATCAGGTGCCATTCAGGATATGAATCAGTCCAGTTGTAAGGCGTGTCTTCGCAGCGGACGTAATAAGCTGTAGCTGTCTGGGCGGGTACGAATTCATCCACACGGATTGATTCCATTGTGGCACCGTGTTCCGCAACCAGGAAAATTTCGCTTTCAAAGTAACCGCCCTCCACAGGGTAACGGGTTGCTTCCAAAGCGCTGTCGTCCGTGCTCAGGTATGAAATGCAGAAATCATCGATTTTGCCGCAGAAAGAAGGGGCAAGTTCCAGATTTGCCGCCACACCGAAATGAGCCAGAAAAACTGAACCGTTCTGACGCGCAGAATCTGTTACGAAAACCATGTCTTCAAGGCGGCCGTTTACACGGTATTCAAGAAGACCGCTTTCTGCCTCATAAGAAAGCTGATGAAAAGACCATTCTTTCGGAATCAGTTTTGTGGATCCCTTGAGTTCTACGGAATTGTTCTCTTCTGTAAAATTGTCAAAAACATTGCGCAGATCCCAGTGCAGAACGCTGCTGTCAAAATAAACGCTGAGCATCTGATAAAGTGAATATCTGTCCAGATTCCGTGACGAGTGCCATGAAAGGATTGTGTCACCGCTGTCACAAACAATCGGCATCATGAAAAATTCAATGGAAAAAGAATTGGCAAGAGTTTCCCGACCAAGCATTGCACTGTCTGTTCCCTGCAGAGTAATTCCGCCGTTGCCCCAGAAAAGTGCGGAACCCTTGCCCCGTGCAGCATCTGTTCCGGTGTTGCTTCCGCTGATTATTTCAGCCTGATTGGAAAGAATTCTGTAACGTCCGATGGAATCCGCTGCCCTGCCGTTTTCAAAATCAAGAAAAAGATCCGTGGTGTCAGGACTTCTGGAAGTTTTGTCCGCAATTTCCAAAGCTTCATAACCGTAACGGCCGCTATCGATTTCTATGGCATCAGAAGAAGCCAGACAAGCCCAGCCTTTTGCGCCGCCAAGAACATACTCCCCTTTTTCGCAGAAAGCGGGAGTGCAGAAAACAAGCATAAGCAGGGCAACAAAGGTTGCGGCGCGGCACACTGTGATTTTTCGGTGTTTTGTTGTATTATCAGACATTACTTATGAATTCAGACAATCCCAGGCGTGAAATCCTGCACGAAACAGCACTCAAAGCTCCTTCCTCAAGCGGCGTCTATCTTTGGCGCGATACGGACGGAACCGTGCTTTACGTAGGAAAGGCAAAAATCCTGAAAAACCGTCTGTCCTCCTATTTTTCCGGACAAAAAGACATTAAAACGCAGACTCTGGTCAACAAAGCGCATTCCATCGAATATATTGTTACCGAAAATGAATACGAAGCATTCATTCTGGAAAACAACCTGATCAAAAAATACAAGCCATTCTTCAACATCAACCTGAAGGACGACAAATCTTACCCGATGATCCGGATTACCAACGAATCCTTTCCAAGGATTTTCAGAACGCGGACCATGGTAAAAGACGGTTCCAGATATTTCGGGCCATACCCTGACCTGGGTTCGCTGGACGCATTTCTGGACACCATAAAAACTTTGTATCCGCTGCGACAATGCCGAAAGTTCGTGAAAAAAGATTCGCCATGTCTTTATTTTCACATGGGACGCTGTTCCGCTCCCTGCTGCGGAAAAATTTCCAAAGACTCTTACCGTGAATTTATCGAAGAAATTGAACCCTTACTTGACGGAAATTATGAAAACACCGTCAAAAATCTTGAAGAACTGATGAAATCCGCAGCCAGGAATCTGCAGTTTGAAAAAGCAGCCCGCTTGCGTGACGGAATTGCCGCAATGAAAAATCTGCACAGCAGAAACACTGTTTCCGACTTTGACGACGATTCACGTGATTACATCGAATTCTTTGCGGAAGGAAGTCTTGTAAGCGTTGCCGTTATTTCAATGCGGGGCGGAATCATGACAGGGCGTGACATTCTGCGCTACAGGAGTCTTCAGGACGAAACTGAACTTGTACAGGAATTTTTTCCCGCGTATTACACATGCAGAGAAACTGTTCCGCAGCATATTTTCGTACCGCAGAACACAGACGGGGAACTTCTGCGGAAATGGCTCAAAGAAACGTACAAAGTGCGCACGAAGCTTACAGTCATGGGAACCCGCGCAATTGATGCACAGGACAGCAGACACAGAGCTGCAATGGACATGGCGAAACAGAACGCAAAAGAGGACATTATCCGCCGCCAGCGTGAACAGGGTGACATTCCGGCAATGAAAGAGCTTCAGGAACTTCTGGGGCTCAAGACAATGCCGGTGCGCATTGAAGGTTTTGATATTGCGCATATCGGCGGAAAAATGCCCGTAGCAAGCCTTATTTCATTCCTGAACGGAAACCCTGACAAAGCCAATTACCGTTACTTCCGCCTAAAGACCACAGACGGCTACATTGATGACTTTGCTTCCATGCGGGAAGCTGCTACCCGGCGTTACACAAGGCTTGTAAACGACAAGAAACCCCTGCCCGACCTGATAATGATTGACGGCGGTCTCGGTCAGGTCAATGCGGTGCAGGGTGTGCTTGATGCGCTGGAACTGGACATTCCCATTGTGGGTCTTGCAAAACGTGATGAAGAACTGTATCTGCCCGGCAAATCAGAACCGATTTCGCTGCCGAAAAGAAGTGACGCACTGAGACTTTTGCAGCGTGTACGCGATGAAACCCACCGTTTTGCCACAAGCCGCAACCAGGCTCTGCGTACAAAGGAAAATGTTGTGTCCCGTTTTGAGCAGCTGCCCGGAATCGGTCCGAAAAAAGCAAAAGTGATTTATGAAACATGGAAAAATCTGGCAGCTTTTGCAGATGCCTGTACCGAAGATCCGGAAATTGTTGCCGCCCGACTTGGCATGACAAAAGAAAAAATCGCAGTCTGCGCAGTAAAAGCCCGGGAAATACTTCAGCAGGCTCAGGAAAAACGTGCGGCGGGAGCAGACCGTTTTGCACCGGTACCTGTGGGCTCAGGAAGCAGCTACAGCGTCGGAAGCGTGGCAGCAAGTCTTGCAGCTGCAGCACTGGATGATGATGATGACGGCGACCTTCTTGTAGCAGAAAGCGATGCTGACTGACAGGAATCAGTTTTCTTCGATATAGTGCGCCAATGTCCTGAACAGCAGCATCGGTTCAATGGGCTTGGCCAAGTGAGCATTCATCCCTGCATTCTTGGCAATTGCAACATCTTCGTCAAAAGCGTTTGCAGTCATTGCAATAATCGGGATTGTCGCTGCATCCGCCCGTGACAAAGCCCTTATTTCCTTTGTGGCCGTAATTCCGTCTTTTTCCGGCATGCGGATGTCCATGAGAATTGCATCGTAATAATGCTCCGGTTTTGAGCAGAACATGTTTATCGCAATCAGACCGTTCTCCGCCACATCAACAGAAGCATTTCTTGACTGCAGAAGGCGTTTTCCCACTTCAATGTTCAGAGGATGGTCTTCTGCAAGGAGAAAGCGTTTTCCTGTAAAGTCAAACTCTTTTTCGCTTTTCTCTCCGGTTTCTGAATCCGCTTTTTTTACAGAAGAATGCATTGTAATAAGCTCTGCAACTTGTTCCGCAAAACTTTCGCATGAAGAATCAGTATTCACAAGAAAATCCGCACCGGCAATGATTGCAGGCTGATACTTCCTGTTCGTCGGGGAATCCACGGCCAGTGCAAGATAGCATTCTTTGCCCAAAGCGCTTCTGATGAACTTGACCTGTTCCAGTACGCCCAGAGTAAGTTCAGTGCCGTCAAGAACAATCAGCGTGTGACGAAGTGTTCTGTCCTTCCTGTGGAACTTGTAGGCCGCCTCAATTACGGAACTGACTTTGCTGATTTTTGCACCGAGCCGCTCAAGCGGAGAAGGCTTTGCAAAACGGAAGAAACTGCTTTTTCCGACAAAGAGAATGTTCACGCCGGAAAGGATTTTGACATCATCATCTGTTATGCCGACGGCAGATTTTTCCGCTGTTCCGTCTTCTGCAATTTTCAGTTTCAGAGCAATTGTAAACACGGAACCTTTGCCTTTTTCGCTGGTTACGTTTATTACACCACCCATCAGAGTAATCAGGTTCCTGCTGATTGCAAGCCCCAGCCCGGTTCCCCCGTAAGCGGAAGTGAATCCTGTGTTTTCCTGCACAAAAGGATCAAAAATATGGGGCAAAGTTTCTTCACTTATTCCGATTCCCGTATCGCTGACTTCAAAAATCATCATTGCAGAATTGTTTTCCTGCCATTCCTGCCGGATTTTCAGAGAAACAGTTCCACCGACCGGTGTAAACTTAATTGAATTCCCCAGAAGATTGATGAGAATCTGCTGAAGCTTTGTTTCATCGCATAAATAAAACTTCTGCACCGACGGATCAATTTCATGCTGAAAAATCAGACCGCGCTGATCAGCCTGCGTCTGAATGATCGTATAAATTCCTTCGAGAAACTTTGAAAAATCAGTTATTTCGTTGGTAATCGCAATTTTTCCGCTTTCAATGCGGCTCATGTCCAGAATGTCATTGATCAGGGACAGAAGATAATTGGCGGAAAGTTCCACTTTGGAAATGCAGTCCTTAACATATTCAACATCATTTATGTTTTCGGAAGCCAGAGCAGTCATTCCCAAAATCGCATTCATCGGTGTGCGGATTTCATGGCTCATCTGCGAAAGGAAGTTTGTCTTTGCAGCATTTGCCTGATTTGCCGAAATCAGAGCCATGCGCAAATTCGATTTCTGCCGCTGCTCTTCCTGATAAATTGCAGTTATGTCATTGCGGTATACAATCAGCTGCAGTTTTGTGTCGTCAAGATAAAGGAACTGCCATTTTTTCTGAAGTTCAGTTCCGTCAGGAAGCACCACCGGAAAAGAAAAAGCATAGACCGAACTGTGCTCAAGATTTTCTTTGATTGTTTGAAGGGAACTCTTTTCTCTGAAGGGTACCTTGTATTCTTCGGGAACAAGCCGCATGAAAATATTTACTGCTTCAGAACTGTAAGCCGCTGTCTGAACACTTATGTTGTCTTCGGATATTTTGTGCCACAGACTGCGGTAAGTTTCGCTTTCCAAATCAACAATGCCCAGAAAATCGTAGTTGACGGTTGACATGCGCAGAAGAACCGCTTCCTGTGTCTTTTTGTCATCAATGTCATAAAGGTACATGAATGCGGAAATATCACCGGAAACAGGTTCTTCAATAAGGCGCAGATTTGTCTCCGCCCAACGGATTTCGGTTTTGCCGAGAGCTTCACGCATTCTGAATTCCAGAGAAAGGTAACGGTCTCCTGCTCTGTAGCGGGCAAGAAGCGCATCCGGTGAAAAAAGCTGTACATATTCCGCACGTTTGTCATCATCCACAATCTGTCTGGAAACTGTTTCAATGAAGCCGCCGAAAGAAAGGTCGCTGTATATTCCGGTAGGCGCACCGTTGTTCACAGAACCGATGATGTTGCGCGTTATGTTTGCCCGCAGCGATGATACAAGACCCTGTGTACCGGGTGACTGCTGGTGGGCAAGTTCCGCATAAAAAAGCCGTTCCATTTCTTTCTGTTCGGTAACATCGGTGGATTTTCCGGCAGCAATGTGAATATTGCCGTTCACGTCCGGCAGAGAAACATATTTTATGCGGCGCCATTCTGTCTGGTCAGGCCCTGTAATGAACTGTATGACGGCTTCTGCAGATCTGGCACCGCGTTTGATTCTTGTATGGAGCTTTCTGAAGTTTTCTATTGAATCCGGGTGAACATATCCGGCCTTAAGGAATGATTCCGGAAAATCCTCATAAACGATCGGATATGCAGTGCTGATCATGTGGCGCGGTTGAGGCGTTGCCAGGTTGTTGGTCACATCATATTCCCAGAAATTGATGTCTGATTCTTCCACAAGAAGATTGATTTTTTTCTGCTGGGCATAGAAATTCTTTTCCGCTTTTTTCTGAAAATCAGCATCGGTGAAAATTGCATAGATTTCCAGTTTGTCATCATTGTTTTCGGAAATCAGACAATGAAGAGAAACATAATGCAGTTCGTTGTCCGCATGAAGAATGCGGAACGTCAGATCAATGCCGGTACCGAAATTGACCATGTTGTTGATTGCCGCATTCACCAGCGCTTTGTCATCATGGTAAACCAGATCAAGAGGCGTGTCGCTTGCTTTTTCAAGGATTGCATCGGAAGAATAGCCGAAAAGAGAAGCAACCTGTTCGCTGCAGTAACGTACATGAAGTTTCTGTCTTGAACGGTCGTATTCCAAGACAACAATTCCTCCCGGCATGTTCTCCATGAGAGTTTTGTAAAGCCGTTCGGTCTGAGCCTGTTCTTTGGGATGCAGAACTTCTTCGGTAATGTCAACAAAAGACATTGTAAAAAACGAAGAACCGTCCCTGCATTTTGACAGACTCAAGTCTGCTGCCACATTGCGGATGGTGTTGTCCGCCCGGATAATTCTGTATTCCGCTTTATCCTGGCCGCCTTCTGCAATCATTTTTCTGTTGATTTTGCGGACGTATGGAATGTCTTCAATGTGAACGTAATCAGAAAGGTTTGGCTTGCCTTTTTGAACCAGTGACTCCCAATCATCAAAGCCGAAAAAACGGCAACCCTGACTGTTCACGAACAGCAGTTTTCCTTCCCTGCTGTCGTCATACAAAGCAAGACCGCAGGGAAGACTTTCGTAAAGTTGTCGGGATTCTTCGCTTATTTCACCAAAATCTGCCGAATCAAACATGGCGGAAATTATAAGGCTCTAGTCGCCAAAATACAAGCCTTTGTATTTTTCTTCCAGATAATCCAGAAAATCGGTTGCCGTAAAATCCTTTCCTGTAATTTCTTTTATCCAGTCTTTGGGAGCAAGGCGGTCTGCTTTCTTGAACACTTTTTCCTGCATCCAGCCGTTGATTTTTGCAAAGTCTCCGGAACTGACAGCGGCAGGCAGATCGATTTCTTCAGCCATTTTGTTGTAATACATGGCATTATACATGTTGCCCAAGGCATAAGTGCAGAAATAGCCGAAACCGCCTGACCAGTGCACATCCTGAAGAATTCCGTTTCTGTCACAGTCCGGTTCAATTCCAAGGTATTCTTTGTATTTTTTGTTCCAAAGTGACGGCAAATCCTTTATGTTCACAGAACCTGCAACAATTTCTTTTTCAAGTTCATAGCGGATTATGATGTGGAAAGTGTATGTAAACTCGTCTGCCTCAGTACGGATAAGGCTTGGCTCCACAATATTGATTGCCCTGTAGAATTCTTCTTCGGTAACGTCATTGAAAACCTGCGGAAAAATCTCTTTTGCCTTGGGAAAAATCAGGTGAACGAATTCTTTCGAACGGCCGATCCGGTTTTCGTAAAAGCGGGAAACTGATTCGTGCTGGCCCATTGTCTTAAGATTGTTGATGAAATACTGATGATTTTCTGCCGGCTGAAGCAGTTCAAATAGTGCGTGACCGCCTTCGTGAATAATGGAATACATGCTTGAATGAAGCATGTTGGGATGATAATGAGTCGTTACACGCACGTCATCTTTTGCAAGTCCGTCAGTAAAAGGATGTTCTGTTGTGGTAAAAGCTCCGCGGTTAAAATCATAACCGATTGTTTCCAGCAGATAACGTGCAAATTCCTTCTGCTGTTCGTCAGTTACAGTGCGGAACAAAAAATCCGTGCGGATCTTTTTTTTGCATTCAGTGATTTTTTTGAGCAGCGGAACGAGACGTTCTTTGCATTGTCCGAAAATTCTGTCCAGATCATCCTGAGAAATGCCTTTTTCGTAGTCGTTCAGCAAATTGTCATAAGCAACGGGAAGTTTTTCTTCTCGCAGTTCAATCTGCTTAAGCTGAACATCCCGAACTTTTTCGAGGCTCGGAGCAAAGCGGTCAAAATCAGATTTTTCTTTTGCATCAAGCCAGTCAATGTATGCGTTGTTCATGATCACACTGAATTCTTTGTCCATTTCAGGAGTAATGTTCTTGATTTTCAGATAGTTTTCATGCAGAGATTCTGCAAGTGTCTTCTGAAAATCATTGTCCAGACCGGCACGCTCTGCAAAAAGCAGTTCAGCAGCTTCAACAAAGGCCGGATCTTTTGACAGAATGAAAGCCTTGTTTGAAAGAAAAGCCATTGTCTCAGCCTGATTTTCCATTGCGGCTTTCGGGCAGATTGTCTCCAGATCAAAATTCAATACATGAACCGCATTTTCGTAAACGGCCATCTCTTTAAGCGTGCTTTCCACTTTTGCATAAGCTTCATTAAGTCTGTCTGTCATATTTTCTCCCTTATCAAACTAAAAAAATATTGCTGCCTTCCGTCGGGTTTTGTTGCTAAGCTTGAGTTGTGCGGGGCACAAGCAAGCCCAACTTGAGCAAAGCCGAGCCGACTGACGGAAGGCAGACATGTTTTTTATCTTTGTTCTGACTCCCGGGATTGAATTGCCGACCGCAAAAGAATGCATCCCAAGATGATTACACTTCCTCCAATGCTCCTGAGAGACGGAACTTCGCCCACAAGCAGCATTACCCAAATCGGATTCATGAGCGGCTCAATCATTGACACGAAAGAAGCCGTAAGAGCCCGCACGCCGATAAGTCCGCGGGAATAAAGAATCGAAGGGAAACCCACCTGAAAAATGCCCAGAAGCACAATGCCCGCAATTGCAATCCAAAAAGAAGTTCCCGCAGAAAAAGAAGAACCTTCTGACAAAACTGCCGCAGCGGGATCAGTGAATCCCAAAGAAATTGCAACCGGAAGACAAACCGTTGCGGCAATCACGTGAGAAATCAGAAAAGAATTGATTGAATCCTCAGAGCCCTGACGCCGCATGAAGATTGTTGCAAAACCGTAAGTCACACCGGAAAGCATTCCCAAAATGTTTCCCGCAAGATTTCCGGTCTCCATGCCTTCTGAAAAAAACAGAACCATTCCGCCCATAACTCCAAGAGCCGTAAAATAGTCGGATGGCCGGTTCTTTTCTTTTGTAAGGAGCGGCGCAAAAAGGATTATGTAAATCGGACTGGTGTATTCAAGAACAATGACGTTTACCGCAGCAGTCAGTTTGTTTCCCAGAACGTAGAAAATCATTGTAAGGGCATACATCAGACCGCCGAGCCACAGATTGACTGTCGCTTTTCTGTCGATTCTGCTGTCTTCTTCAGATCTGATGACAAAGTTCGGAAGTTTTCTGACCCACAGACACATGAACACGCCGCCGATAATGCTTCGCACTGCAGAAATTGCAAAAGCGTTCCATGGCACAAGTTTTACAAGAACACCGCCGGTGCTCCACAAAAGGGCACAAAGGACAAGAGCGGGGATTCCTACAAGTTTTTTCATGGCGACAATTATGCCGATTTGTTCAGTTTTGTGCAAACAGACTATTTTTCAACAATGTTCTGAATCCAGATTCCGGATTTGACCAGCACAACACCGAGCACAGCCTTGAAAATGTCTACACACTGAACCAGCAGATAAATCATTACGATGTTCAGGCCGGTAAAATGCGAAAGGCAGAAAGCCATAGGCACGGCAAGAATCCAAAGGGAACAGCTGTCAAAGAGGAAAGTAATCATTGTGCGGCCGCCGGTACGGATCGTAAAATAACAGCCGTGCATGCAGGCACAGAAAGGCATCATTGCAGAACACACGAGAATGAACTTTGAAGCCAGATCCTTTACCTGCTGTTCCGTGTTGTAAATTGACGGGAACACACTGCTCAGACTAGCCATGATTCCGCCGATGACCACACAAACCGTCACAGACATGAAAAGAGTTTTGCGCACTGTGTCCTTTGCTTCTTCCATTTTTCTGGCACCAAGAAGCTGCCCCGCAATAATCGAAATTGATTCGCCCAAAGCAAAGAAAACAACGTTGAACAGATTGGAAATTGTTGAAGTAATATTCAAAGCTGCCACAACAGAAAGCCCGCGCAAAGAATAGCACTGCGTCAGAAAAGTCAGCCCCAAAGACCATAAGGCTTCGTTCAAAGCAAGAGGTGTCCCTTTTATGAGAATCTGCTTTAAAAGCGGAGCAGGAATCTTCAGGGATTTGTATGCCCCGACGATGAAAGTGCATCTTTCTTTGTGCGTATGTGTGTAAATGATGATTATGAACGCTTCCACAAAACGGGCAGCCACTGTCGCCACAGCAGCACCGCTAACGCCCATTGCAGGTGCGCCGAAGTGTCCGAAAATCAATACGTAATTCAGCACAAGATTCACAAAAACCGAAACAACGCCTGCAATCATAGGAAGCCGGGTGTCGCCGGTCCCGCGCAGTGTGTTGGAATAAGCCATTGCTATGGAAAGGGGAACAAGTCCGACCAGCATTATGCTAAGGTAATCCAGACCGAAAGCCAAAGTTGCTTCGGCATTTCCTATGCCGTCAGTCTGATGCAGAAAAAGAGAAATAAGGTCTTTGCCGAAGATAATCAGAGCAAATCCACTGGCAACAAGAACACAGACTACCATCAGTATTTTGGCGCGGAAAGTGTCGCGAACGCCTTTCGTGTCACCCTTGCCATAGTACTGGGCCGTAAAAATGCTTGCGCCGCTGAGTGCGCCCCACACAAAAAGATTGAAGACAAAGAGCAGCTGATTGACTACGGAAACGCCGTTCATGGGATCAGTGCCCGTCTGCCCCACCATAATGTTGTCCAGAAGATTCACAAAGTTGGAAATCGCATTCTGAACAACAATGGGAACAGCAATACGACAAATGTTACTGTAGAAACTTCTGGATCCGATCCATTTACTCATGCTGACTGATTTACTGAGCCATCGTGCGGCCGACTTCTGAATCCTGAACATACAGAACCAGCTCGCTGAACTGAGGAACTGCATAAGGAATCGTCAGAAGACCACCTGTGTGACGCAATGTAACCAAAGAATAGGAGTCCCCTTCGGGAGGAATTACGTCCAGACGTACGGAAAGTGCGTAAGGATATGCAGGCAGAGTAGTTTCGTAAATTCCGTAAACTGTGCCGTCCACAACTTCATCCGGCAAAGCGATTACAGCCTGTGCATGTGAATAAACATTGACTTCCTCTCCGTTTCCCGGAGATGTCTGAGAAACGATTGTTCCCGCTTTTTCCGAAGCGCGCGGCAGTCTGCGTGTAAAAGTATAAATCACCTTGTAGCGGCTCATCATGAGAAGCGCATCATTGAGGGAATAGCCTACCAGCCACGGCACTTTTGTAGTTTCGTCACCGGGACCGCTTGAAACAATCAGCGAAAGTTCGACCGGCGAAGAAAGCAGTGTGTCAGCAGGCGGATCCTGTTCAAGAATTGTACCGGGTTCTGACTCGTCCGAAACATACATCAGTTTGTCCGGCATTCTTATGAGCGGAGTTGATCCTGAGAACAGAGTCTGCAGTGCAAGACGCACATCATCAACTTTCTGCCCGATATAGTTTCCTACACGGTCAACCACAATACCGCGGCTTACTGTAAGGGTTATGCGGCGTCCTGCCTTGGAAATGGTTCCGGAAGGCGGATCCTGCTCAAGAACGGTTCCCTTGTTGTTCTGAAGGTCAGAATAGCGGAGCTGGATTTTGGGATACAGTTCCTTGACCTGCATTTTAAGCAGAGCATCTTCCAGATTAAGACCGATGTAATTGTCAACAAGAACTTCTTCCGGACTTTTTACCATCCAGAAGAACACGCCCACACTTGCAGCACCCATGAGACAAACGATAAAAAGCACTGTCCAAGCCAGTGTTCTTCCGTTCAGCTGAAGTCTTTCAAGATAATTATGATAATGAAAACCGAGTCCCCTCTTTTCTTTCGGGGCTTCTGCCTTTTCTGCCTTTTCGTCTTTTACAGGCTTTTCTTTTACAGGCTTTTCTTTTACAGGCTTTTCTTTTGCAGGCTTTTCTTTTGCAGGTTTTTCTTTTTTTTCTTTTTTGGTTTTGGACTTTTTGTCCTCAGCTGCTGTGTCAGCGGTCTGAACAGTGCCAGAAGCCGATGCAGTTTCTGCAGCAGGGGCCGCCTCTGCAGCACCGTTGTTTTCCGCACCAGAGACTGCTTCTGCGGCAGATTCGCTTTCTGCAGCAACTTCAGCGGCCGGCTCAGTATCTTGAACTGCTTCCGGTGTGTCTGCACTGTTCTGCTCAACAGCAGTTACTGTCTCAGAAACGGCAGTTGCATCAGCATTCTGAACCGCTTCTGTGTTTTTGCTTTCAGTTTTTGTTTCTTTTTTTGCTTTTTTAGCCATATGAATATTCCCTTAAAAAACTATTCTTTTGTGCAACGGGTTCCCACGAAATTCCGTGTTCCGTTCATAAAATCAGTTGAATTCATTGCTTTTTTTGCCTGCCACTGCAGTTTTTTTACAGCCAGCACACCGTCTCCGGTCTGAATAAGGATTCCCAGCTTTTTGTCGGCAGCCAGTACAGTTCCGGGTTCAGCATCAGAAGCACCGTCAGGCAGATTGCCGTCATAGACAGTGGCTTCATGAATGCGGAGCGTCGTCATTGTGCCGTTGCAGTCACCCTGAGTAAATGCAAGGGGCCACGGATAAAAAGCCCTGATCTGAGCATCAATCCGGCGGGCAGGCATTGTCCAGTCAATTGCGCCGTCCTCTTTCTTAAGCATGGTGCAATAAGTTGCATCTTCGTTTTTCTGAGGCACACCGGAATCATTGCCGGAAGCAATCATGTCCAAAGCCTGTTTCAGAAGCCCGGCACCTTCATCACCAACCCGGTTCAAAAAACTTTCCGCATTTTCAGTGCCGTCAAGAACCCGCTTTTCCTGAATCAGTATGTCACCGGAATCCATTTCCTGAGCAATCCGCTGAACAGTAATTCCCGTTTCTTTTTCGCAGGCAAGAATTGCAGCCTGAACCGGCGCACAACCGCGGTATTTCGGCAGAAGAGACGGATGCAGATTTATTCCGCCCTTTTCAAACAGTGCCATGAACTTAGGACCGAAAATTCTTCCGTAAGCAAAGCAGACCAGAATGTCAGGATTCAATGCGGCAACCTGTTCGCGGGCAGCAGAATCCAAATGGGCCGGAGTAAGAACCGGAATTCCCAGTTCTTCAGCAACGGCTGCAACAGGAGTGGGAGTCAGATCCCCATGGCGGCCTTTTGCGCTGGGCGGATTGGTAAGAACCCCGACAATTTCAAGACGTTCTGAACCGCAGGAATCAAACGAGGCAAGATTTTTTAGTACTGCAGCAGACTGTTCCGGACTGCCGGCGTATAAAATCTTCACTCTTTTGCCGCCTTTTTGGCAGCGATCTTTGCATCTCGTGCAGCTTTTGCAGCTGCTTTCTTTGCACGGCGTTCTTCACGGCGTTTTGCGTTTTCTTCAGCTTTGAACTTGAAAAGCGGATCCCCACGGTCAATGTAAAGAATTCCGTCCAAGTGGTCATTTTCATGCTGGATGATGCGGGCAAGAAGTCCGTCTGCTTCAAGAACAAAAGGTTTACCTTTTTCGTTCAGAGCCTGAACTGAAACCTTTGCAGGACGCACAATTTTTTCATAAAGCCCGGGAATTGAAAGACAACCTTCTTCCATCTCGCATGTTTCTGTAGATGTGGCAATAATCTGAGGATTTATAAATACACGGCGAACATCATCGTCGGACATAAGCACGAACATGCGGATAGACAGCCCCACCTGAGGAGCAGCAAGGCCTACTCCATCGGAAGCATCCATCAGTTCAAACATTTCTTCTGCAAGTTTTGCGTGTTCTTCGGTAACTGTTTCAACCGGAGCGCACTTCTGGCGCAGAACATCATTTCCAAGAGTTACGACAGTCATATTATAAAGGTATAAAATATCATGTTTTAGGTCAATTATGAAGTAGAAACAGGGGAATATTGCAAAAACTTCATCCAGAAAGGATTCATGAGGGCGGACAACCGCCCTGCGCTCCAGCCAAGAGTCACTCCGCAAGAGCCAAAGCAAGCTTTGTCTCCTGCTCCGCTTTGTCTTGTCTTCCGCTACCCACCGTGCGGGGGCAACACCATTGTCATCCTGAGCGAAACAACACAGTGTATGAAGCCGAAGGATCTGACGCCCCCGCAACGCCCCGGCCCGAAATCAGAAATGTACTTATCCCATAAAAGCTTAATGCAGAATCTTGAAATTTGAGAACAGGTTTTCTCATGAATACTGCGACCCCAAGAACCGGCTTGCCGGGGCTTGGGGGAACGGGCCGGAAAAATCTGCTTTTTTTCAGAAAACCTGTCCGCATCTTTACTGATCAAAATCAGACAAGACTGCAGGAATGTTCAGATCAGGATGTTCGCCGCTCCAGCCGTATTGAGGCACTGTGGCAAGTCTGTAAAAATCTTCATCGGAAAGTGCGAAATCAAAAATGTTCATATTTTCCTTCTGATGATTCATGGACTGGGCTTTGGGCAAAGGAATGGCTCCACTCTGGTACACAAATCGCAACGCAATCTGCCCGGCACTCACATTATATTTTTTGCTGAGTTCGAAAAGCAGATCATTTTCCGAAAGTCCGCCCCGGGCCAAAGGACTCCAGGCTTCAATCACAAGACCTTTGGACTTTGCGTAAGAAGCCGCGTAATTCTGCATATAACCTGCGTGCATTTCCAGCTGATCCACAACCGGTTTTACCTTGCAAATGTCCAGAATGTGATTCAGGTGATGAGGCAGAAAATTTGAAAGACCGATTGCTTTGATTTTGCCCTTTGCATGGAGTTCTTCCAGAGCTTTGTAAGTTTCTGAAAGTGTAGCTTTCCATTCGCTTGATGCAGTACCCCTTTTGCGTGGCCAGTGAATCAAATAAACGTCCAGGTAATCGGTTCCAATACGATTTATAGTTCTGTCAAAGGCTTGGAGCGTCTGTGTGTAGCCCAGTTCGTCAATCCACATTTTGCTTTGAATAAAAAAATCGGTGCGGGGGAGCCCTGACATTTGGAGAGCTTTTCCCAAAAAGCGTTCAGTTCCATAAATGGATGCAGTATCAAAAAACCGATAGCCGCTTTCAACTGCCGTAATCAGCATTTTTTGTGAGTCACCATTTGCAGCGTCAAAACAACCAAAGCCGAGTGCAGGAATCTTTAGGCCGTTGTTCAATTCAAAATATTCCATACAGAAAAGAATTTTACCAAAGCCTGTAGTAATTGGCAAATTAATTTTTCCGGCAGATTTGACAATTCAGGCGAAATCACCTATTTTCTTCCATAATAAATTGATTAATAAATTGATTATGAAAACGCTTTTTACTCTGGATTACAAAAACTACGACACAAG